>JALRGF010000425.1 GCA_023253495.1 Verrucomicrobiales bacterium | reverse complement strand
GCGACTGGGTGGTCGGCGCGTTCAACCGCAACCTGCCATTTGATGAATTTACCATCGAGCAGCTGGCCGGCGACCTGCTGCCCGCGCCCACCCAGGACCAGCTGGTCGCCACCGGTTTCAGCCGCTGCAATGTGACCACCGGCGAAGGCGGCTCGATTGATGCCGAACTGCTCTTCCGGTACGCGGTCGATCGCACTTCCACCGCAGTGCAGGCGTGGATGGGGCTGACCGCAGGGTGCGCGGTCTGCCATGACCACAAATTCGATCCGATTTCGGCGAAGGAGTTTTATTCGCTGTATTCGTTTTTCTACAGCGCCGCCGATCCGGCGATGGACGGCAATGTGCTGCTGACCGCACCCGCCATCCAGCTCAAGTCGCCGCAGGACGAGGCCCGGCTGACCGCGCTGGCGAAGCGCATCGAAGAGGCCGAAAAGCGCCGTCGCGACGTGATGCTGGCGGTCGCGTACATCGACCCGGCCACGCAGTCACCGCGGCCGCCGGCCGAGTCAGTGGAAACGGTGTGGGTCGAAGATGCTGCGCCCGAGGGGGCGTCGTTGAACGCGAGTCCGGGCCATCCGACCGAGTGGGTGACGGCGGACACCGGGCGGGTGTTCAGCGGGTCGCGCGCGCTGAAACGCAAGGACGCCGCCCTCGCCCAGGATGTCATTGAAAAGGCGGCCAACCCGCCGCTGGTCGTACCGGCGGGCGGGCGGATCTTCGCCCATGTCTTTCTGGAGCCCGGGGACCTGCCGAAAACGATCATGCTCCAGTACCACATGGGCGGATGGAACCACCGCGCGGTCTGGGGCGACTCGAACGCCATCGACTGGGGCGCGCCGAATACCACGCAGCGCGTCGCCATGGGGCCGCTCCCGCAGGCCGGTGAATGGGTGCGTCTGGAGTTTCCCGCGGAACAGATCGGCCTGAAACCGGGCGATCAGGTCACCGGTCTGGCCTTCACGCAATATGGCGGCACCGTTTTCTGGGACCGGGTCGGGGTCGTCTCGAAGGTCGATCGCGCCGCCGATCCGGCCTTCTCTTTCAGCGCGTGGGCCGCGGCATTTGATACGACCGAGCCGCCCGGCGACTGGCCGGCCGACGTGCGCGCCGCCCTGCAGCGCAAGGCCGATGAGCGCACGCCCGACGACCGGAAAACGCTGATCGACCACTACCTGCTCACCGTCAATGCGGCCGCCCGCGCCGCCGGCGAACCGCTGGCCGCGGAAATTGCCTCGGCCCGAAAGGAACGCGACGACCTCAACGCCTCGCTGCCCGGTACGTTCATCATGCGCGACCTCGACCCGCCCCGGCAGGCGCACGTCATGGAACGCGGCGCCTACGACCGCCCGGGTGAACCGGTCGAACGCGGGGTGCCCGCGGTTTTTCCGCCGCTCCCATCCGAACCCGGCCGGATGCCGAACCGCCTGGACCTCGCGCGCTGGCTCGTCGCTCCGGAACATCCGCTGACCGCCCGCGTGACGGTCAATCGTTTCTGGCAGCAGTTCTTCGGCACCGGCCTGGTCAAGACCAGCGGCGATTTCGGATCACAGGGGGAAATGCCCTCGCATACCGAATTGCTCGACTGGCTGGCCGTGAGTTTCCGCGAGGGTGGCTGGGACGTGAAGGGGCTGGTCCGGATGTTCGTGACCAGCGCGGCCTGGCGCCGGTCGTCGGCCGTCGCCGATCCCTCTCAGGACCCGGCCAACCGCCTGCTCGCGCGCGCCTCGCGGCTGCGGCTGGATGCCGAGGAGCTGCGCGACCAGGCGCTCGCCGCCTCGGGTCTGATGGATGTCACGATGGGCGGTCGCGGCGTGCGGCCGTACCAGCCGCCGAATATCTGGGAGCCGGTCGGATTCACCGGCAGCAATACCGCGAAGTACGCCCAGGATACCGGCACCGCGCTTTACCGGCGCAGCCTGTACACGTTCTTCAAACGCACGGCACCGCCGCCGTTCATGACAAATTTTGATTCGCCCAACCGCGAACAGATCTGCACCGGCCGCGAACGCAGTAACACGCCGCTCCAGGCACTCCAGCTCATGAATGACGTGCAGTTCTTCGAGGCCGCGCGCGCCCTCGCCGAACGCCTGCTCACCGAAGGCGGCACCACCACCGCCGAGCGCCTCACCCACGGGTTCCGCACCGTGGCCGGACGCCATCCGGCCGCCGCGGAAATCGCCATCCTCGAGGAAAACCTCACCCGGCAACTCGCCTCGTTCCGCGAGGAGCCGGAACGCGCCGCCCAGGTCATCAACGCCGGCGACTCCACCCCGAAACCGGGGATCGACCCGGTCAAACTCGCCGCCTGGACACTCGTCAGCAACCTGCTCCTCAACCTGGACGAATCCATCACCCGCAACTGACCCCCGGACCCGACATCCCCATGGACCCGCTTCTCGAACGCCACATCCTGGCCACCCGCCGGCAATTCTTCGGCCACAGCGGCCTGCGCCTCGGCAGCCTGGCCCTCACCTGGCTGATGGGCCGCAACTCGGTCGCCCGCGCCGCCGCACCCGCCGGCCCGGCCCACCCCGCCCTGCCCGGCTTCCCGCATTTCGCCCCCAAGGCGAAACGCCTCGTCTACCTCCACATGAACGGGGCGCCGTCACAAATCGACCTCTGGGACCACAAGCCGGTTCTCAAGGAGTATTTCGACAAGGACCTGCCGCCGTCGGTGCAGGGCGGTCAACGGCTCTCCACCATGACATCAGGCCAGAACCGGTTCCCGGTCGCCCCGTCAAAATTCAAATTCACCCAGGAAGGCCGGAGCGGCACCTGGATCAACAGCGAGTTGATGCCGCATACCGCCCGGATCGTCGATGACATCGCCCTCATCCGGTCGGTCCACACCAATGCCATCAATCACGATCCGGCCTGCACCTTCGTCATGACCGGCAGCGAGGTGCCCGGCAAACCGAGCATCGGGTCGTGGCTCGCCTACGGTCTCGGCAGCGAAAGCTCGGACCTGCCGGCTTTTGTCGTGCTCACTCCGTCTTTTCCGTCCACCGGCAACGGCCAGGCGCTCTTCTCCCGGATGTGGGGGTCCGGGTTTCTGCCGGGGCGCACTTCCGGTGTCGCCCTGCGCGGCACCGGCGATCCGGTCCTTTACATCCAGAACCCGGAAGGCGTGGTCGGTACCAACCGCCGCGCCATGCTCGACGCCCTCGGCAAAATCAATGAAATGACCTACGCCCGCCTCGGCGACCCCGAGGTCCAGACACGCATCTCCCAGTACGAAATGGCCTTTCGTATGCAGCGCAGCATCCCGGACCTCGTCGACCTCTCGGGCGAATCCCGGGAGGTTCTCGACCTCTACGGTCCCGATGTCCAGCGCCCGGGATCGTTCACCCACAGCGCCCTGCTCGCCCGCCGCATGCTCGAACGCGGCGTGCGCGCCGTCCAGATCCTCCATCGCGGCTGGGACCAGCACGATAACCTGCCCGTCGCCCTCGCCAACCAGTGCAAGGACACCGATCAGGCCACCGCCGCCCTCGTCATCGACCTCAAACGCCGCGGCCTGCTCGAGGACACCCTCGTCGTCTGGGGCGGGGAATTCGGACGCACCGTCTACTCCCAAGGCACCCTGACCGCCGACACCTACGGCCGCGACCACCACCCGCGCAATTTCTGCATGTGGATGGCCGGCGGCGGCATCCGCCCCGGCATCGTCCACGGCGCCACCGACGATTTCTCCTACAACATCGTCCGCGATCCGGTCCACCTCAACGCCCTCAACGCCACCATCATGCACTGCATGGGGATCGACCACACCCGCTTCACCCACAAATTCCAGGGGCTCGATCAACGGCTCACCGGCGTGGAACCGGTCGACCCGGTGCAGGCCCTGCTCGCCTGAATTGCCGCACCGCCCGCCACCAACCACCACAAGGATGGTCCCCGGGGCCTTGAATCCCCGGCCAAGGACACTTTCGTAAAGGGGGTTGTCCGATCGGAATCTGCAGAGGCGGTCCGGTCGCCTTTTGCGCGATCAATGCCGCCAGTTCCTTTGGAACTGGGCCAGGCCGAAATCAGGATCGTCCTTCGACCAAGGCCCGCCAACGATGTCCGCATGGCGTGGTAGGGGTTCTTTCACCCGGACGGCACGCTGGGCGGCCCCGGGTTTTGCTTCACGAATCGGACCCACCTTGACGGGGCCGAGGCAATATAACATAATCATGCTATGAAATCCCACATCAGTGCTACAATTGACGATCGATTGCTGGAGGAATTGAACCGGTTCGGGCAGGAGGAGCGCCGTTCACGCAGCCAGCTGATTGAGCTGGCGTTGGAGGAGTTTTTGCGCAACCGGGCGGCCAGGATGGATGAAATCGTCATTTCGCCGGGGCGGTTTGACGGTCGATTCAGCCGGGAGGAGACGTATGCGCGTTGAGAGGCTGACCGGGCGAGTGCTGGTGGACACCAATGTGCTGATCTACGCCACCCTGGCCGCGGATCCACGTCACCGGCAGGCCCTGGAGGTGCTGACCTTGCGACGCCAGCCCGGAGTGGAGCTCATGGTTTCGGTCCAGAATCTGGCCGAGATGTATCCGAACCTCACCGGTCCGAGGAACCAGCCGCCGGACTCCCCCGAGGTTGCCCGGGACAAGATCCGCTCGCTGTCCCGCCTGCGCGGGCTCACGGTGCTCCCGCTCACCCTGGAAAGCGTACACAGCGCTCTCGACCTCTGCGTCGAGCACCGGATAACCCGCCAGCATTATTTCGATTACCAACTGGTCGCCCTGATGCGACGCGAAGACATCCCCGTCATCGTCACCGAGAACGATAAAGATTTTGCCGGTATCGACGGCATCACCGCGCTCAACCCATTCCACTGAGCTGCGGGCCCGGCCCCATCGCAGAGACCCACTTTCCGCATCGTGGGCTTGCGTGTCCGGGCGGGTAACGCCTGACTGTGGCATGTCTCCGTCCCTGCTGGCGCGACTGAAACTGCTGGCTGACGCGGTGCCGACGGCGCGGGCGGCGCTGGCGGAGGCGGCGGTATTGCGCGCCAAGGGCACGCTTCCGAAGGGGGTGGTGCATGTGATCAGTGATGTGCATGGAGAGGACGGCAAGTTGCGGCATGTGATCAACAATGCTTCCGGCAGCCTGCGGCCACTGGTCGAGGGGATTTTCGGGGACCGTCTGTCGCCGACGGCGCAGCGGCAGTTGCTGGCTTTGATTTATTACCCGAGGGAAGCGATGCGGACGCGGCCGGAGCTGGCCGATGCGGAGGTGCGGGGGCCGTGGGTGCGCACCACGCTGCGGCATCTTTTTGAGATCATCCGTCAGCTGTCCGGGGCGTATCCGCGGGAGGAAATCCGCAGCCGCATCCCCGAGGAATACCGCCATCTTTTCCGTGAACTGCTGGTCGAACCGTTCAGCGGACGACCGCAGCGGTATGTGGACGAGATGCTGGCGGTTCTGACCGCACATGAAGCGGACCTTGAGGCGGTGCACAGCGCCTGCCGCCTCGTCCGCAATCTGGCGGTCAGCGAGATCATTGTGGCCGGGGATCTCGGGGACCGCGGGCCGCGGATGGACCGGGTGATCGAATTCCTCAAGCAGCAGCCGAAGGTCGCGCTGGTCTGGGGGAACCATGACGTGACCTGGCTCGGCGCCTGCATTGGCCATGAAGCATTGATTGCCACGGTATTGCGCATGTCTCTGCGTTACGAGCGGCTCTGGCAGCTGGAGGAAGGGTATGGCATTCTGCTGAGCCCGCTGGAAAAACTTGCGCGCGACGTGTACGGCGATGACCCGGCGGAGCGCTTCCGGCCTCAGGGTGAGGGCGGCCTGCGTTCGCTTGAAACAGTGGCACGTATGCACAAGGCGGCGGCCATCCTCGAGTTCAAGCTGACCGAGCAGATGATCCGGCGGCACCCGGAATGGGGGATGGACGACCGCCTCGTGCTCGGGTCGATCGACCTCCGGGCCGGCACCGTGCGTCTCGGCGGCGCCGAGCACCGCCTGCTTGACACGCATCTGCCGACGCTCGACCCCAACCACGTTACCGAGCTCAGCGCCGATGAAAGACGGTGCCTCGACCGCTTGCGGGAATCGTTTGTCGGCAGCGCGCGCCTCTGGGAGCACATGAACTGGGTGGTGCGCCACGGTTCCATGGCCACCGTGCGCGACCATGTCTGCATTTTCCATGCGTGTGTGCCGGTGGACGCTGATGGCCGGCCGCTGGCGGTGGAAATCGACGGTCGTTCCTGTGCCGGCCGGGCGTTGTTTGACGCGCTCGACGGCGTGGTCCGGCGGGCCTACCGGAAGACGGCAGTGCAGGTCGACACCGATGCCGACTGGTTCTGGTGGCTGTGGGCCGGGCCGCGCTCGCCGCTTTTCGGCAAGGACCGGATGACGACCTTCGAGCGGTATTTTGTCGCCGATGCGGAGACCCACCGGGAGACCAAGAACCCGTATTTCCGGATGATCAATGACGCCGGGTTCACGCGGCGGATCGCGGCGGAGATGGGGGTTGTGGCGGACGACGCGCTGGTCGTTAACGGCCATGTGCCGGTGCAGCCGGAAAAAGGGGAACTCCCGGTGAAGGAGGGCGGCAATGCGGTGACCATCGACGGCGCATTCTCCGAGGTGTACGGCGACCGCGGATACACTCTGGTGCTCTCCCCCGAGCGCGTCGTCCTCGCCGAACACCACCATTTCGAGTCGGTCGAGGAGGTCATTCAGAATGACGCCGACATTGTGCCCACGATCATGACGGTCTGCGAATACGCCAGCCCGCGCCGGGTGGCCGACACGGAGGAGGGCGCGGATCTGGTGGAACGGGCGCGGGTGCTGGAGGAGCTGGCGGCCGCCTATCGCCAGGGGTTGTTGCGTGAACGCGGGTGAGGCGGTGGCGGCGTGATGGTGTGGCTGTGCCTCCGGGTGCCGGAGCCGCTTACCGGGCGGCGGGCAGGCGCAATTCGATGACCAGGCCGCTGGCGCCATCCTCGCGCGGACCGGCGGCCACCGTGCCGCCGCACGCCTCGACGCCGCTTTTGACGATGGCCAGGCCGAGTCCGACGCCGCCGGTCTCGCGGGTGCGGGCGCGGTCGACGCGGAAAAACGGGTCGAAGAGCGCGGCCCGGGCCTCCGGCGGCACCCCCGGTCCGTGATCGGCGATGGTGAGACGGACGGTGGCGGCGTCGGCGTCGGTGCTGGCGGTGATTTCGAGCGGACCGGCCGGACCGGCGTGGTGTTGGGCGTTGCGCAGGATGTTGGCCACGGCGCGCGCGAGCAGCGACGGGACGGCGAGCACGGC
Organism: Verrucomicrobiales bacterium; assembly: GCA_023253495.1. GTDB lineage: Bacteria > Verrucomicrobiota > Verrucomicrobiia > Verrucomicrobiales > V1-33 > CAJBME01. The sequence continues at coordinate 15,406 of JALRGF010000425.1, read as the reverse complement.
GAGGTGGTCCGGGACATTCATGGAGAGGCGGGCCTCCGGTGCTTCGCGGGCGACGGCGGCCTGCAGCAGCGGCCGCAGGGCGACGCGTTCGCGGGCCGCCGCCGTCCCCTGGAGGCCGGCCTTGGAAAAATCGAGCAGCTCGCTGACCAGCGCGCTCATTTCCCGCGCCTCGTCGCGCACGTCGCCCACGCGATCGTGCAGCTCCGCCGGTATCCGCTGTTCAAGGAGGGCCAGCGACATTTCCATGCGGGCGAGCGGCGAACACAGTTCATGGGCGATGTCGCCGAGAAAGCGTTTCTGGCCGGTGACAAATCCCTCGAGCCGGCCGGTCATCGCATTGACCGCGGTCCCGAGGCGCCCGAGTTCGTCGCCGCGGCGGTCGTCGACCCGCACCGCAAAATCGCCGCGGGCAATCCGTTCGGTGGCGGCGCGCATCTGGGCGAGCGAGCGGGTCAATCCGCGGACGAACGGCCACCAGAGCAGCGCCGAGGCCCCGAGCAGAGCGAGGGCCCCAAGCAGCCAGGGTTTCGGGTCAAAGAGCAGTTCACTCTGGGCGAGGGTTTCGGCCATGCCGACGAGGGCGAGCGGACGGCCGCGGCCCGCTGTCTCCGGCAGCGGGGGCAGTCGTGCGATGATCCAGTAGCGGGTCGGATTTTCGGTGCGCAATGCCTCCTTGGGGAAATCGACGCGGCTGGCGGCGTCGCGGCGGGCCCGGGCGGCCCGCAGACCGGGGGCCCCGCGTTCGCGGGGCGCTTCCTCCTCAGCGCGGCGCCCCGGACCTTCGGCTCCGGAAAAAATCTGCGGGCCGGGCGGGCGGGCGGACGGACCGATCGCCCCCGGGGGAGGGCCGTCGCCGGGCCGGCCGGGCGGCCCGCCGCGCAACCGGCCGGCGCCGAGGCGTTCGCGGACCGGCGGCGGCAGCACCAGTGTTTCGCCGGCAACCGGCTTGCCGCTGAAATCGAGCAGGGCGAAGCGCATGCCCTCGTCCTCGCCGAGCCGGGCGAGCACGGCATCGGTCTCGGCGCGATCGGAACCGGCTGCGCTCAGTGCTTCCAGCATCTGTTCGGCGCGCATCTGCAGGCGGGCGCGACCGTCGCGGGTCAGCAGCAGGGTGCGGTCGAGACCGAATTGTTCACGCACCAGCCAGAAGGCGGCCGCCCCGACCAGCAGTCCATTGGCAAGAAACCACAGCAGGATCTTCGCATAGAGCGGAAAAAACCGGCGGGTGCGGAAGGAGGCGTCGGGTGCGTCAGGCATGGCGGTATCGGGTTGGTTCACCGCTCGCGCCGCGGATCGATCATCAGGTAGCCCGCGCTGCGCAGCGTGCGGATGAACCGCGGCTGGCGCGGGTCGTCACCGAGTTTTTTCCGCAGCGCGGAAACATGCACATCCACACTGCGGTCAAAGACGTCGTAATCACGATCGCGGATTTCCTCGAGCAGCTGCTCGCGTGACTTCACGCGACCGCACGACCGGGCCAGGCTGAGCAGCAGGTCAAATTCCACCGGAGTGAGCACCAGTGGCGCACCGGCGAGGGTGGCGGTGCGGTTGTCCGGGCAGACGGTCAGCTCGCCGATGCGCAAGGTCGCGAGCGGCGCCTCGGACGCCGGGCGGCCGGTGCCGGCGGATCGGTTTTCCGTTCCCCCGCCCGCCCGCGCCCGCCGCATGACCGCGCGCAGACGCGCCAGCAGTTCCCGGGTCGAAAACGTTTTCGGCAGGTAATCGTCGGCGCCGATTTCCAGGCCGACGATCCGGTCCGCCTCATCGCCGCGCGCCGTGAGCATGAGCACCGGGACGTCACTGACGGCGCGCAGGCGCTTCAACACCTCGAAGCCATCCAGCCCCGGCAGCATCAGGTCGAGGATAACCGCCCCCCAGGTCTCCCGGGTCGCACGCTCCACGCCCTCCGGGCCGGTGTGCACGTAACTGACCCGGTAGCCGAGCGGCTCGAGATATTCCGCGATCAACCGGCAGAGTTTGCGGTCGTCGTCGATGATCAGTACGCGCGGCGGGTCGTCCGGATCGGGAATGGCAGGCTGGGACACACGATCATCGTGCCCGGAGCCGGAGTCGGGGAAAAGCATGGCTTCGGGGAAAATGACCGGGTTTCCGCCCGCGCGGCGGCACTTTTACACTCCCTTTACAATTTCGGGCGCGCCTCCACACACGTCCTTAACAACCATGGTGTCTTCTTGTCCGTGTGCTGAACGAGCCCACGGCCCGTCCCAGCCCACCTCATCACCCCGAAAACCAAAACCATGACCCACACCATGAAACGCCATTGCATCACCCTGACCCACGCCGCGCTCTTCGCCGGATCCTCTCTGCTCTTCGCGCAACAGCCGCCACCGGCAAACCCGCCTGCCGAACGCCCCCAGCGCGCCCCCCGCATGCTGCCGCCGGTCATCGCCGCCCTCGACTCCGACAAAAATGGCACCCTCTCGGCCGAGGAAATCACCAATGCCCCGGCCGCCCTGCGCACGCTCGACACCAACGCCGACGGCCAACTCACCGCTGAAGAACTCCGCCCGGCACCGGGACGCCCCGCCAGGGAAGGTGCCGAGCGCCCCGACGGACCGCCTCCCGGCGATCGCCCGGAACGCCCGGAACGCCCGGAACGCGCCGGACGCCGCGGCGGTCCGGGAGGTCCGGGAGGTCCCGGCGGTCCCGGCGGTCCTCGTCCCGGCATGAAGCCACCGGTGATGGCCGCCCTCGATACCAACGACGACGCCACCCTCTCGGCTGCGGAACTGGACAATGCCGCCGCCGCCCTGAAGACGCTCGACAAAAACACCGACGGCCAGATCACCCCGGAGGAACTCCGGCCCCGCGGCCCGCGCGGGGAAGGCGGCCCGCGCGGGGAAGGCGGCCGGCGTGGCGGCCGGCGCGGTCAAGGCGGCCCCGGCTTCCCCGGCGGCCCTGGCGGCCCTGGTGGTCCTGAAGGTCCTGGAGGTCCTGGAGGCGACGACCGCCCGGAAGGCAACGAATAACCCGCCCCCGCTCTCCCCCTGCCGATCCCCGCCCGGTCTGAGACCGGTCGGGGATTTTTTTTTGGCGGGGTATCGGACATCACCCGGACGACGGACGCCCCGGCATCCTGAACTCCTCATGAAGCGAGGTGTCGCCGTGAATGACCGCGCCTTCCGTGTCCGCAGAGGCCCCGGCAGCGTGGCGCGCTTTGGTCGGCGCTTTCCGAGCCTCAAAACCGCCGCAAAGCCGGCATGACCCGCGGCAGCGCCTGGTAAACGAGGGCGCGGAGCGCGCCCAGGGTCCGACGGGCGGAAAGACTGTCGCGGCACAGTGCCTTGATGGTCCAGACACCGGGTACGGCCAGCGGGCCGGCACCGACTGCGGCGTCCGGATCGTCGAGGCGGTCGATTTCCTCCCGGGGAAACGGGAAGTCGCCGACGATGAAGCCGCCGAGGTAATGGCCTTCGGGAAAAGCGAGGCGAACCCCGGCGAGCGACGGCCCCTCGGGGCGCAGCGCATACCTTTCACGGGCCACCAGCGTCTCGCCGATGCGGAGGTCGGTGTGCCAGTGCAGCTCGGTGAAGGCGAAGACTTCGCCGTGAGCCACGCGGCCGGGCGCCAGCCACTCGAAAAAAAGCAGGGTGCCGCCCGGCTCGACGCGCAGGGTGGTTTCCTGGCGGTAGCGGGCCCCGCGCTGCGGGATGAGCCGTTCGGGAAAGTACTCCGCGAAGCCGCCGGCGTGCACGGTGAGCGACTGGCGGACGACCGCCGGGCGGTCGCCCCGGGCCCGGTGGATCCGCGTGGCGGCGGGCGTCGTGAACACGGCGCGCGCTCCGGATTCCACGACCAGGGAGACGTCGACCTCGTCGCCATCAAACAGGCCGGCAGTGGGCGAGACCATGTTGACGACCAGGGCACCGGCGTCGTCGTGCGGTTTGCTGAGGTGGAGCGGGGCGCGGAACGACTGGTCGCGCAGGAAGGTGCGACCGCCGGCATCCACGGCGGCCACCGCCCGCAGATGGCCGTGCAGCGAGCGGCCCTGCACGCCGGCCGGCGGAGCGACCGGTTGCGGCGCGCCCTGGCCTGCCGCGTTCACCCCCAGCGCGCTCATACAAAGAGATACTCGCGCTCCAGCCACGCCAGCAGGCCGTCCCGGCCCTTCTCCGATTTGAGATCGGCGAAAAGAAACGGCCGGTCGCCGCGCATGGCCCGGGCGTCGCGCGCCATGACCTCGAGGTCGGCTCCGACCAGCGGGGCAAGGTCGGTTTTATTGATGAGGAGCAGGTCGCTGTGGCGGATGGCCGGCCCTCCTTTGCGGGGAATTTTGTCGCCTTCGGCGACGTCGATGACGAAGATGAAGGCGTCGGCAAGCTCGGGGGAAAACGTGGCGGAGAGGTTGTCGCCGCCGCTTTCGATGAGGATGAGGCGCAGGCCGGGGTGGCGTTTTTCCAGCTCGAGGACGGCGGCCATATTCATGCTGATGTCGTCGCGGATGGCGGTGTGCGGGCAGCCGCCGGTTTCCACGCCGACCACGCGGTCAGCGGGCAGGACGTCCTGGCGGAGGAGAAATTCGGCGTCCTCGCGGGTGTAGATGTCGTTGGTGATGACAGCGAGGGAAAACCGGTCGTTGAGCCATTGGCAGAGGCGCAGGACACACATGGTTTTGCCGGAGCCGACCGGTCCGCCGATACCGAGGCGGAACGGGCGCTGGGTGACAAGAGGTTCGGTCATGGGGTGTGTGGGGACAGAAGTGTCATGAGATAAAAAGCCGTTCGCGGGCGCGGGCGTGGCGGAGCGAGGCAATCTCGAGCAGCGGATTGAACCATCCGGGGTCACCGGGTGGGGCGGCGGCGACCGCGGCCACTCCCGGAGCCAGTTCGACCAGCGTGTCCCGGAGGATGGCCTGAGCCCGGTCCTGGCCCAGACGCAGCAGCTTCACCGCGGCCGTGACGGAGCCGGTCACCGCCTGGTGCGCGACGGCCCAGGCAGCCACCGCCAACGGGAGCGTGCGCATTTCCAGCGCCGCCACCACCAGCAGGTGCTGCGGCGAATCGAGCGCGGCAAATGCGTCGAGCACCGGCGCGGGGTCGAGCTGCCGCACCAGCGCGAGCCGCCGCGACCCCATGCGGCGGCTCGCCTGGCGCAATTCCTCAGCCAGCTTCCAGGCGTCGAGTTCGCGGTCGAGGGCATCCAGGGCCGCCAGATGACCCGCGGCGGCGGCGGCGTGGGCGCGCGCCAGCATCGGCACGTCCAACGCCAGCAGCGCCGGAGAAACCTGGTCGCGCAGGAAAGCCCGCAGTCCGTCGGCATCGCGCACCAGCCCGCGCTGAACAAGGTCCTCCAGCCCGAAGGAATGCGCGTATGCTCCCGAGGGAAATTGGGAGTCGTTGAGCTGCAACAGCCAGGGCAGCCAGTCAGGAAGCATGAGCGACGACACGCAGGGGTTTGAAGACAACGGATTCCTCGGTGACCGGCCAGCCCTCGCGCTCGCAGAGCAGCAGCACCGCCGGATCGTGCGGCACACGCACCGCGCTCCCGGCAATCTCGACCGGCAGATGCAGGTTGCCGAGACGCCAGCCGACCAGCGCGGCCTGCGCGGCGGAGCCGGGACGCAACACATAGACCGTCTCCGGTTGCTGGCGGACGATGTAGTCGCACGCTTCGGTCCGCAAAACCACCGCGCCGTCGGGCAGGCGGTCCTCCAGATCAAAGCCGAATTCGGTGCCATCTTCCGCCACCCCGCGCCACCGGCGTTTCAGAAACTGCCGACGCTCGACACACAGAACCCTCTGCTCGGACGCAGGACGCGCCGAGCCGTCATGGACATGTCGCTGAATGAGATGCACGGGGGTTGGATAAACGGCCGGCCGGAAGCCGCCGATCCTTTACAGCAGGCCGCAGGCCAACCCGGCTGCGGCGTTCACCGCAACAGCGCCGGGCAGCCCCGGAGGCATCGGTACACCAGCGGCCGGGCCGCGTGGCGGCTCAATCGTTGCCGGCCTCGGCCACCGCGGTGACCCATTTGCCGCGCTGGATCACCCGGGTGAACCGGAACCCGCGGCGCCGTCCTTCCTCAAGCAGATCCGGCGCGCTCGTATGCAGAATGCCGGAGAGGATCAGCGTGCCGCCAGGGGCGAGCAGACGCTTCATTTTCGGAAACGACGCCGTCAGCACATCGGCAAAAATGTTGGCCAGAATCAGGTCAAAGGGAGCCTCGTCCGGCGTCCAGGCGAGCACGTCCCGCCGCTCGAAGGTGACGCCGCGCACGCCGTTGCGGCGCGCGTTGCGCCTGGAAGCCGCCACCGCCTCAGGATCAAAATCCACCGCCAGCACGCGGCCGGCCCCGAGTTTCCGGGCGGCCAGCGCCAGGATGCCGGTGCCGCAGCCGAGGTCGAGCACGCGCTTGCCGGCCAGCGTCCTGTCACACATCAGGCGCAGGCAGGTTGCGGTCGTCGGGTGATCGCCGGTCCCAAAGGCCATTTCCACCGGAATAACCAGCAGTTCGCGCCCGGGATGAGCGGCGCGATGGCGGGCGAGGGTGGTCTCATCCGTTTCCGAAACGACCAGAAACCGGTCCCGGATCTTGATCGGCTCGATCTGCGGCACGGCGAGGGCGGCCCAGTTCCGGTTTTTGAAGGCGCGCACGCTGCCGCCAAAATGTTTCCGGACGCGTTCGGCGTCGGCCTGGCGCTGGCAGTACATTTCCAGACGCACCGTCGGTTTGCCGGGAATCTCGGTGATGACGAGCGAAGTGCCGGCGAGCAACTGGAGGCGTTCCTCCCAGGCGTCGCGCCACTTCACCGATGACAATTTGCTCCAGAGCCACATGCGCTGGAACCATCGGGGGGCGGCGGCCCGGATGCAAGCGGGGCTCCCGGGCGCCGTCGGCCCTCGCCACCCACGGAGAACGGACCACCCGCCCCGGGCCGTCGCGCCGGTGCCGGGCGTGTCCGGCGGGTGGCCCCGGACGGTCGGCGGCGCAGCTCCCCTCGGGCGCTTTCCGCTTTCTCCCGGGCGCGATTGTGGAATAAATGAACCAATGAATCCTCCGATCGGCGTTTCCAGCCTTGGCATCCTGCTGGTACTGGCCGCCCCCGCACTCCGGGCTGCGGAGAAAACGGAGCCCCTCTCCCCCGTGTCGCACGCCGTTCGGGACCTGTCGGTATGGAGTCCGCCGCCGATCCGGCCGGAGGGGTTTCAATTCGAGATCCAGATTTCTTCGCTCGGATCCTCCTATGACCTCGAACGCGTGCGCCATTCCATCCGAAGCCACAACCTCGGCGAGTATGACTCCGCCGTGTCCAAGGTGATGGCCGCCGAATGGGGCTACTCGTTCACGCATCTCGACGGACAGGTTGACGGAGCCGGCCGGCGCATCCAGGCCGGATACCCGATGCCGCCGGCGGACCGTTCCGAGTGTCTGGCGGTGATCGAGGCTTTTCTGAAACGGCAGTACATCGCCGGGGCGGACCATCCCTGGGCCTCGATGAACGGCCATTTCCCCTGGCACCACTATGCGGCGGAGTTCGGCTTTGACCAGATCGGCAGCGAGATCGGGGAAAACATCAACAACTACCAGTGGCACGTCGCGCTGACCCGCGGTGCGGCCCGTCAGTACGCGCGGCCGTGGTTCATGGACTTTTCCGCCTGGCATGGCCCGGGCGTCACCGATTATTCGAAGGGGAAGATCTGGGGCGAGTACAGCGGGCCGGATCACGGCCATTCCATGAGCCTGTTCGAGCGCTCTCTTTTCATGTGCTATATGGCCGGCGCCGGTCAGATCACGGCGGAGGCCGGCGGGGCCATGGCCTTCCTGACCACCGTGGACGAGCAGGACCGCTATCACCTCAGCCCGTATGGCGAGGTCTGCCGGCGGTTGCGCCTGTTCACCCTGGCCCATCCGGACGTCGGAATCCCCCTCACCCCGTTCGCCATCGTGCTGGATTTCTTCCACGGTGCCTACCCGGGTTTCGGCAAACGTCGCGCTTTCTGGCATTTCGACTACACCGCGGGCGACACCATGACGTGGGATCTGATCGACATGATCTGGCCCGGCGGTTGGGAGGTGATGGGCAGAAATGAAACCGGGACCATGGTCAATGGCCCGTTCGGCGACACCTTTGACATCCTCCTGCACAACGCACCACAGCAGGTCCTCAACAGCTATCCCTGCCTGATCCTCTCCGGAGACATCCGGCTTTCTCCGGCGGAAACCGCACGCTACGTCAACTACGTCCGGCAGGGGGGCACCCTGATTCTCAACTCCGCCCTGCAGCGCGCGTTTCCGGACTACGCGAAGCTTCCCGCGGGCGCCACCCGCCATGAACTGGTCGACGGCCGGGGCCGCGTCATCCTCTTCGGGCCGGATTTTCAGGTGCGGGGGCTGGAGCCGATCCTTGGGGAACAACTGGCCCGTCATCTGCCCGTCAACGTCTCACCCGGGGTGCACTTTCTCGTGAACCAGGCGCGCGACCGGGTGTATGTGACGCTGATCAACAATCGTGGCGTCACCAAGGCACCGCGGGAAAAACCCGTGATCGACCCGGGTGAGGCCGTGGCGGTCACGGTTTCATGGCAAGGCCGGACACCGCCCAAGGCGGTCAGGGACATCACCCGTCAGCGGGATCTCGACTGGCAGCCCGGCACCGGTGTGACCTCAACCGTTCCGGCCGGTGGCCTGACAGTTCTGGAGTTTGTCCAGCAGTAGCCGGCCGCTTCCACCGGCGCGCCCGGAGCCTCATGCATGGCGAAGCGTTGTCCGTTTCGGGGTGGACGCGCGTACCGGGTCGCGGCATGATACCTTTTTCCCGGTTTTTGATGGATTACGCTGCCAAAGCCCGCCACGTGGTGGATCTGGAAATCGCTGAACTGCAGCGGTTGCGGGACCGTATCGACGGAACATTCTCCGAGGCCATCGGCCTGCTGGTGGAAACCCTCGCCGCCGGCCGCAAAATCATCGTCTGCGGCGTGGGCAAAAGCGGCACCATCGGACGGAAAATCGCCGCCACTCTGAATTCCACCGGGGCCGCCAGCGTGGTCCTCAACGCCCAGGACGCCCTGCACGGCGACCTCGGCATGGTCAGCGCCGGCGACTGCGTGCTTGTCCTCAGTCACAGCGGTGAAACCGAGGAAGTGCTCAATCTGCTTCCCCACCTGCGCACCCAGGGGGCCCGGCTGCTCGCCGTGACCGGCGGCGCCGACAGCACCCTGGCCCAGCACTGCGATCTGGTGCTCGACGCTTCCATCGAGCGCGAAGCCTGCCCGCACAATCTTGCGCCCACCAGCTCAAGCACGGTGCAACTCGTGCTCGGAGATGCCCTCGCCATGGTGCTGCTGGAGGCGCGCGGCTTCGAGGCCGAACATTTTGCGCGCCTCCACCCCGGCGGTTCGCTCGGACGGGCGTTGCTCACCCGCGTCCGCGACATCATGCGCAAAGACCAGCGGGTCGCCACCGTGCGCCTGCAGGCGACCGTGCAGACCACCTTGACCGCCATGACCCAGGCGCGCAGTGGCGCCTGTCTGGTGGTGGGCGATGACGGACGGCTGGCCGGGATTTTCACCCAGGGCGACTTCGTGCGCGCCTTTCAGAAAGGCGGGCAGATCGGCCACAAACCGGTCCGCGAATTCATGACCCGCCGGCCAATCGCCATCAGTCAGGACAAACTGGCCGTCGAGGTGCTCTCGCTGCTGCGCGAGCATGCCGTCGACGACCTGCCGGTGGTCGATGCCGCGGGCCGACCGGTCGGCATGGTGGATACTCAGGACCTCTCGCGGCTGCGGCTGATTTGAGCGGTCGTGGGTCTGGATCGTCTGCCGGCGGAGCCCCGGATGACCGGGCTCAGAGGTGCGGGCATCAGAGCGGCTGCCTCACAGGGTGCGGAAAAAGCAGGTGCGCTCGCCGGTGTGGCAGGCAGGGCCGGCCGGCTCGACGAGCACGAGCAGCACGTCGGCGTCGCAGTCGAAGCGGATTTCCCGGACCTTCTGGACGTTGCCGGATTCCTCTCCCTTGTGCCAGAACTTGCTGCGGCTGCGGCTCCAGAACACGGTTTCGCCGAGTTCGCGGGTGCGGGCCAGCGATTCGGCATTCATCCACGCGACCATGAGCACCTCTTTGGTCGAGGCGTCCTGCACCACCGCGGGGATCAATCCGCGTTCATCAAACTTCAACTCGGTCGAAACTCCGGCCATCAGCTCAGATCGGCCCGGCCCCGGAACCGTGCAAGAAAGATTGTGCGGATCCGCTGGCACAAGCCGGGCCGACCGCCTCCGGAAATCCGAACGGGGGTTGGTCAGGCATCAGGCCGCTCACTCCGGCACCGGTTCAAGCCGGGCGAGTTTCCATCCTTTTTTTTCCAGCAGATCGACCACGCTGCCCTCGCCGGCAAGGTGGCCGGCGCCGACCACGACCAGCGTGGGGGCGTCCCCGGCGAGAAGTTTTTCGATCGGGTCGATCCAGGCGGCGTTGCGGTCATCGAGCAGGCGTTTTTTCAGGTCGTCGTGGCCGGTGAAACTTTTGTTCAACTGGGCGGCGAGTTCCGCGTCGCGTCCGGCGCGCCAGTGGGCGATCATGTCAGTGAGGTGGTCCCGTGACTGGGCGAGGTCTTCGAATGTTTTGTCGAGCAGCGCCTGTTGTTTGTCCGGGGTGAGTTCACCGAGGAAGCTCAGTTGCTGCTGGACGGTTTCGAAACCTCCGGTCTTTTTGCCGTCCTGACGGGCGCGGGCCATCAGGCTCTGTTCGATCCCGTGCTCCGGACCGACGCCCATGCGCTGGTACTCGGTGAGCATGATGGTCATGGCGGCGAGCCACGGGCGCATGCGCTCGAGCACGGGAGCGAGCGACGGATTGTCAGCCGTCCACGCCTCGATTTTGCGGTTGGTTTCGGCCGGGATGGTGTCGGCGAGCGACTCGTCCGCCGGCAGCATGCCCAGCGCCATGACGGTGGCGGCGGCCGCAGGCTTCTGCATCTCGCCGGGGGGCACCTCGAACCAGAGCTGCTCAGCTGCCTGGTAGGCCGCCTCAAGGGTGGTCGGCGGCGGCAGATCCTGTCGGCGCAAAAGGTGCAGGCTGCCGGCAAGATACACCGGGGATTTGCCGCCTTCGATTTTCCAGACCAGTCCACGCCCGGATCCCGCTGCCTCCGCAGGCGGGCCGGAAATGGCGGACGCGGCGGACACGGCAGACGGCGGCACAGCCCGCCCGCGGGCGAAAATCACCACACCCAGCAGGCCGAGCGCCACCACCGGAGCGACTTTCAGGAAACACAGACTCATCCGCCAAACATCCCCGGATGGCACGCGGAGGGAAGAAGGAAATGAGCCGTTACAATTTCGGTTCGACCAGACCGCGCAGCTTGCCCAGACCGCGGCGCATGCGCGCTTTGACCGTTCCAAGCGGGGCATCAATTTTTTCCGCGATCTGCGACTGGCTCAGACCGGCGAAGTAGGCCATTTCGATGACCTGGCGCTGCTCCGGGGTGAGTTGCAGCACAGCGGAGCGGACGATGCCCCCACGTTCACGGGTGCTGGCAACTTGGCCGGCATCCGGGATGGCACCGGGAGCCACGGTGTCCGGGTCCGACTGCACGGCGTCGCGGAGTCGAGACCGGCGTTCCTTGGCGCGGATGCGGTCGATGGCCCGGTTGCGGGCGAGCGAAGCCACCCAGGTCATCGGCTCGCCTTTGCTTTCATGATACAGCTTCGCTTTTTTCCAGATGCTCAGGAAGACTTCCTGGGAAACGTCCTCGGTGTCCTGGTGGTCACGCACAACCTGGTAGACGGTCGCATAGACCAGGCCGGCAAACCGGGCGTGCAGCTCTTCGAAGCTGACGCGGTCGCCGTTGGCAATGCGGCGGAGCAGGAGGCGTTCCTGCGACTGATCGGGGCGGGCGGGCGGCTCGGGGCATTCGGCCACGGGCACAGAGGTGGTCAGCGGCGTCGTCATATCATTCGACCATGCGGGGGCAGGCGCCTTCCGGCAAGGGCGGCGTCGGTCGCCCGGCCACCACCATCAATAGGGGGAATCCTGAGACCCCCGCCCGGCTCCCCGGTTGCGGCCGCCGCCCGGACGGTCCATGATCCGCCATGATCCATCTCCGCATCGCCGCGTGGGCGCTGGCCGCCTGCAGTCTGGTCGCCGCGCCGTCGGCCGCCGCCCAGTCTCTCCAGGGGGCGGTTGAGCTCCGCGGGTTCCGCTTCCAGAAAGACGACAAGGTGGCCCTGATCGGCTCGACCTTTCTTGAACGCGAAGGACGCTTCGGGTACCTCGAAACCGCCCTGACCCAGGCGTACCCGACGCTCGGCCTGCGCTTCCGCAACCTCGCGTGGAGCGCCGATACCGTGTACGGCCATGCCCGCAGCTACTTCGGGCCTCCTCAGGAGGGGTTTGACCGGCTCAAGGGGCACCTGGAAATGGTCAAACCCACCGTGGTCCTCTGCCAGTACGGGTCCGCAGAAGCCTGGGACGGACCGTCCAAAGTGGGGGAATTCATCGACGGATACTCCCGCCTGCTCGACATGATCGATGCCGCCGCCGGGAAGCCGCGTGTCGTGCTGGTCAGCCCGCTCCCGGCCGAACACCGTCCACCCGCCCCGGATCCTGCCGCCTACAACGCGCAGGTGGCCGTCTACCGCGACGCCATCCGCAAGCTGGCCGCCGACCGCGGGGCCGCCTTCATCGACGCCTTCGCCCTGGCCCAGCAACTGCCGGCAAACGTGCGCCCGCTCACCGAAAACGGCCTGCATTATTCCCCCAAGGGCCACGCCGCGCTCGGCGAACTGGCTCCTCTCGTGCTCGGAGCCACCGCACCGCCCGCCGATGAGGCGCTGCGCGCCCTCGTGGTCGAAAAAAACCGTCTGTTCTTCCACCGCTGGCGCCCCGCCAACGAGACCTATCTTTTCGGATTCCGCAAACACGAGCAAGGCCGCAACGCCGCTGAAATGCCGATGTTCGACCCGCTGGTCGAAAAGGCCGAGGAAGCCATCGCCGCCCACGTCGCCGAACGCCGGCCGTAAACGACAGCCGTCGGGACACGGGTCCGGCCGGCCGCCGCTGCCGCACCCGGCGGGGTGTGAGCACCGGGCAGAGCCGGCAAATTGCGCTTGGCACTTCCGGCAACGGGTGGAACGTACCTGTCAGCATGCACATGGCTGATATCCTCGCGGCGCAGCGGCCGACATTTTCCTTCGAGTTCTTCCCGCCCAAGACCACCGAGGCCGCGGAAAAACTCTTCGAGACAATCGCCCAGCTCGAGCCATACCGCCCGTCATTCGTCAGCGTGACGTACGGAGCCGGCGGCTCGACCCGCGAGATGACCCATGACCTGGTGGTGCGTCTGAAAACGACGACAGCTCTCGACCCCATCCCACACCTCACCTGCGTCTGCCACCAGGAGGGCGAGGTGCGCGAAATTCTTGAGCGCTATGCCGCAGCCGGCGTCGGCAACATCCTGGCACTCGGCGGGGACCCGCCGCGCGATCTGAAAAATTACCGCAAGGCGGAGGACGCCTTTCAACATGCCGCCGACCTCGTGCGCTTCATCCGCCGCTTCGGTGAGCAGCCGGGCGCCCACCCGGACCGCCGCGGCTTCGGCATCGGCGTGGCCGGGTTTCCCGAAGGCCATCCGGCCACTCCTAACCGGCTCAAGGAAATGGACTACCTCAAGGCCAAGGTGGACGCCGGCGCCGACTACATCGTCACCCAGTTGTTTTTCGACAACCACGACTTCTTCGATTTCCGCGACCGCTGCACACTCGCCGGCATCCATGTGCCCATCATCGCCGGCATCATGCCGATCACCTCGACCACCGGGCTGACCCGCATGGCCGATCTCGCCGCCGGATCACGCTTCCCGGCCCGCCTGCTCAAGGCACTGGCGCGCGCCGGCACCGATCCGGAGGCCGTCCGTCGCGTCGGACTGCACTACGCCACCGAACAATGCGCCGATCTGCTCGACCACGGCGTCGACGGCCTGCATTTCTACACCCTCAACCAGTCAAAAGCGACCCGCGAGATTTACGCGAACCTCGGGCTGGGAGTGCCCGCCGCCGCCACCCCGTGAGCCGGCCGGAAGGGGCCCGCAATGTCGTACTCACCGGGCCGGCGTCAGCAGGGTGCCTCCGCCAGCACATCCCCGGGCCCGAGGGGCACGGGAAATGGTGTGAGCGGCATCGGGTCGTCGTGCGAAAGATATGCCCGGCAAAGGCGGAAGAATTCCGCGCGCGAATCGGCACGCCGGATGGCATGGAGGAAGGCCCCGGTGGGTTCGACGCCCAGACCGATGAAATTCAGATATTTTTTCATCTTCTGGACCTGCTGGGCCTCGCGCCCTCCGGGTGGACATACGGCCTCGTAGAGCGCCTCGATGTAGGCGAGCACTTCGTGTCCTCCCGGGTACCGGACCGCGGTGCCGCCGAGGTGCTGCCGGATCTGCGCGAACAACCATGGGTTGCGGATGGCGCCGCGTCCGATCATCAGACCGTGCACCCCGGCCCCGCGCCACACCGTTTCCGCCGCGGCGGCCGAATCAATGTTGCCATTGGCCAACACCGGGCAGGGGAGCGCGGCCGCCGCCCGGGCAATGAGGTCGTAGCGCACCGGCGTGCGGTACATGCCGGCCACAGTGCGCCCGTGCACCGTGACCAGATCCACCCCGTGCCGCGCCAGGATCGGCAGCAACCGGTCCAGCGGCTCCTCGGAATCAAAGCCGATCCGCGTCTTCACCGTGAAACGGACCGGCGCGACCACCGCCTCGCGCAAGGCACCGAGGATCCGGTCGACCCGCGGCAGGTCCCGCAACAGGCCGCCGCCAGCACACTTCCGGTAAACCACCGGCGCTGGACACCCGAGATTCAGGTCGACCGCGGCAATCGGATGCCGCTGCAATTCCCTAGCCGACCGCACCAGCGACGGCACATCATTCCCGATCATCTGCGCGACCACCGGACGGCCGGTCGGGTTCTCGTCGATCGACCGCAGAATCCACTTCTCCAGCCGCGAATCGGCATGGACCCGGAAATACTCGGTGTAGTACACGTCCGCGCCGCCGTAACCGGCCATCAGCCGCCAGAACGCGAGGTCGGTCACGTCCTGCATCGGCGCGAGCGCGAGCAGCGGGCCCGGAGCGCCGGCCGGTGCTCCGCCGGTGCCGGAGCCGTTGTCGCCGGTGGCGGCGGCTGTGGGAGACCGGAACATCGCTGATGGAGAAGAGGCGGGCCGTGATGCCGGCGCGTCCCGGGACCGGCCGGCCGGCCTCAATCCCCCGTCTTCAGAACTTTGATGAAAGCTTCCTGGGGAATGTTGACCTTGCCGATGGCCTTCATCTTCTTTTTCCCCTCCTTCTGCTTTTCCAGAAGCTTGCGCTTCCGCGAAATGTCCCCGCCATAACACTTGGCGGTGACGTCCTTGCGGAAAGCGCGGATGTTTTCGCGGGCGATGATC
>JALRGF010000412.1 GCA_023253495.1 Verrucomicrobiales bacterium | reverse complement strand
GCGCTGGAAGTGGCGGAGGCCCTGGGGGCGGCGGTGGTCAATGCCGATGCGTTTCAGTTGTATCGCGGGCTGGAGGTGGTAACGGCGGCACCGACGGCGGCCGAGCGGGCGCGGGTGCCGCATTTCTTGTACGGGGTGATGGGGCTGGAGCAGGCGTGTGATGCGGCGCGGTATGCGGCGCTGGCGCGGGCGGTGCTGGCGGACCTCGCCGGGCGCGGGGTGCCGGCGGTGGTGGTGGGCGGGAGCGGGTTGTATCTGAAGGCGTTGACGCACGGCTTGTCCGACCTGCCATCGGACCTGGTGGTGCGGGCGGCGCTGGCGGCGCGGCCGCTGGACGACAAAGTGGCCGAGATGCGGGAGGTCGATCCGCTGGGCGCGGCGGCGATGAACCTGACCAATGCGCGTCATGTCGACCGGGCATTGGAAATCTGGCGGCTGACCGGACGTCCGGCGTCGGAAGCGCGGGCGGCATGGGACCGGCCGGACCCGCCCGGTCTGCGCGGCGTGCTGCTGACCCGGGAGCGCGCGGATGTGTACGGCCGGATTGATCGTCGGGTGGAGGCGATGCTGGACGACGGCGCGCTGGCCGAGGTGGCGGCGGTGCTGGCGGCGGGGCGGGCGGTGTCGGCGACCGCGGAAAAGGCGATCGGGTTCCGGGAGATGGCCGGGCATCTGGCGGGACGGACGACGCGGGCCGAGGCGGTGGCGGCGATTCAGCAGGCGACGCGGCGGTATGCGAAGCGGCAGATGACGTGGTTCCGGCGCGAGCGGTGGTTGAAAACTGTTTGCCTCGATGCCGGGCAGACGCCTCACTCCGCAGCGGCGGCGGTCATCCGCGCCTTGATTCCATGATTGAAGTTTCCGTTCCCCTCAGTGAGCGCGCTTATGTGGTGCAGGTCGGATCCGGCCTGCTGGCCGGGGCGGGGGTGGCGGTGCGCGCGGTGCTTCCGGGGACGCGGTCGGTGGCGGTGGTGACCGACTCGACGGTCGGTCCGCTGTATGCCGAGCTGGTATCGGCCTCGCTGCGGGCCGCCGGCTTTGAACCGACGGTGATCACGGTGCCGGCCGGGGAGCCGTCGAAATCGATGAGTGTGGTCGAGGACGTCTGCCGCCGGATGATCCGGGCCGGCCTCGACCGGTCGAGCGCGCTGGTGGCGCTGGGGGGCGGGGTGATCGGTGATCTGGCGGGGTTCTGTGCGGCGGTTTTTTTCCGCGGGATCCCGTATGTGCAGATGCCGACCACGGTGGTTTCGCTGGTCGACAGCTCGGTCGGCGGCAAGACCGGGGTGAACACGCCGGAAGGGAAGAACCTGCTCGGGTGTTTTCATCAGCCGCGGCTGGTGGTGGCGGATGTCGACACCCTGGACACCCTGCCGCCGCGGGAATACCACGAGGGCTTTGCCGAGATCATCAAGCACGCGGCCATCCGCGATGCCGCCATGCTGCCGCTGATCGGGCGGGCCCGTGACGACCGATCGGTGATGGCCGAGCTGGTGGCGCGCAACGTGGCCATCAAAGCTGCCATTGTCGCCGCCGACGAACACGAGACCACCGGCCTGCGCGCCCTGCTCAATTTCGGCCACACCATCGGCCACGGCATCGAGGCGACCGCCGGCTACGGCCGCTTCCTTCATGGCGAGGCGATCTCGCTGGGGTTGATCGCCGCGCTGCGACTCTCCGAAACGGTGGCCGGCCTCGACCCCGTCGCCTCGGAGACGATCATCGCGCTGCTCCGCCGCTTCGACCTGCCGCAGCGACTGCCGGGGGACCTCGCCACGGCCGACGTGATGGAAAAAATGGCGCGCGACAAGAAGTTCCAGGCCGGGGCGATCCGGTTTGTCCTGCTGCGGGCGCCCGGCGATGCCTTTGTCAGCAGCGAGGTGACCCGCGACGCGATCGAGGCGGCGATTGAAGCGCTGCGGTAGGCGGTAGACCGGGGGGGCGAGTGGCGGCGCGGGAAGCCGGAGCGGCTGTCGCGGCGGCTCCTCGGGAGCCACTTATTTGGCGGCGGGCGCCTTCGGCGAGGCCGGGGCAAAGGCTTCCTCGAGCGGCAGGCCGAGGGCGAGTTCGAGGTGGGCGACCGCCTGATTGTAGTGGTAGAGTGCCTGGAGGCGGCCGCGCCCGGCCTTGATGCCGGCCTCCTCGGTGGCCAGGCGGATGCGGGCGGCCTTGTCCGGGGTGGTGGCGGCGGCGTCGGCCTCGTTTTTCCGGATGTCTTCGCGCAGGAGGGATTCGGTGCGGGAAAATTCGGTCAGGGCGGCGGCCGCCTCGCGCACGGCGCGGATGGCGAAGGCGACCTGGCCGTCGATGCGTTCCCCGAGCACCGACCGGGCTTCCTCGAAGCTGGCGATGGCCTCTTCGTGCTGGCGATGGGACTTGTTCTGCCACCAGGAAAAGAGCGGCAGGTTCACGCTGAGCAGGGCGGTCAGTTCATCCTGATCGCGGTACCCCTCGGCGCTGGTCCGGGCCCAGCCGAGCCGCAGGTCGTTGATCCACGGAAGGCGGAGCGCCTTGACCTCGCGGAGGCGGGCGCGTTCGATGTCGCCGCGGGCCCGCATTTCCCCGAGGTCCGGGCGGTGGGCGCGGGCGAGTTCGACCAGCGAGGCCTGATCGAGGTCGTTTTCCGAAATCTTGCGGAGGCGCAGGGCATTGGTGAGGAGGATCCGGCTCGGGTCCTTCAGGCCGCAGAGCAGGCCGAGTTCCTCGCGGACGAGGGACATCTCGCGACCGGAATCAAAGACCTCCTCGCGGGCCTTGTTGATTTCCAGACGGGCGCGGGGGATTTCGATGGGGTCGAAGAGGACGACGCCGGCGGCAGCGGCGGCGGCGACCGCGCCGGCGCTGCCTTTGGCCTGATCCTCGACCGCCTTCAGGTTCCGCTGCATGAGGTCGAGCAGCCGCTGATTCGCCTGATGCCAGGCGTAGCGGAACTGCAGTTCATCGTAGCGGCGCCCGACGTCAAAGATGAGGTTGCGCACCTCGCTCTGGAGGCGTTTGCTGGAAAGATCCGCTTCGGCGCGGGCGCGGGCGGCGCGGGCCTTCACTTCCCATGGGTTGGGGATGAAAAAGCGGGCCTGGACGCTGAATTGTTCGTCGCCGTAGAGGTCATCCGGGTGGTTGCGGTATTCGCGGCTGCGGCTGACCACGCGGCGGCGGGAGTATTCGTCGGTGGTGCTCGATTCGGCCGCACTGCCCGGGCCTCGTTCATTCTGGCGCCTGGTTTCGTCGCGGCGTTCGACCTCGTAGACGGTGCGTTCGATGACGTCCTGGTATTTGCCGGGGGTCCGTTTCTCGACAACTTCGGTGGTGATGTTGCGGGTCTGGGAGACGCCTTCGGTCTGCGACTGGGACCCGCTGAAGATGCCCGAGAGGTCGCCGGAGCCGTCGTCGCTGGTGAAGGAAGTGCTGGAACGGTTGTCGAAGACGCCGGTTTCCGTGGTCTGGATCGAACGACTCTCTTCATACGGCCGACCCAGATCCTGCTCGAACTCGTGGTCAAACCCGATGCGCAGCTCGGGATCCCGCCAGTCGTAGGCCGCTTCCTCCGCCTGCAGGAAAAAAGCCACTTCGCCGCGGAAACGCCAGAAATCCGGATGTGCCTGGATCGCGAGCTGGATGAGGTCGTTGCGGCTGAGCGGACCATCGGCCGGGACCAGCGGAACCGGCGGCACCTCGGGCCTGGCCGCAGCCTCGGGCCGGGGGGCGGCCGGCTCCTTGGCGTCGGCAACCGGTGCGCCAGCGGCGTCGGCAGTGTCTGCGGCCTTGGCGGGGCGAAGCAGGGCGTCGGCCTCGCTGGTGAATGGAGCCTTGATCGATTCGGCGGCCCCGGCTGGGGTCGCGGCCGGCTTCGGGCGCCGCGGCGGCGGGGTGACCCCGGGGGCTTTGGCGCTGGCGGCGTCGGTGGTGGCGCAGGCGATGACGATGGCCCATGCTGCCGGGCGGATGGGGGGCAGGCTCAGGGCGGAGCGGATGGCGGCACGCATCTCGGGGGCGAGGAAAAGTCGGAAAGGGCGGGGGAAAATTATTGTTCGGCCCGGCCTCGGCTGCCGAAGAGGCGTGCGAGGAACGGGACTTTGCCGGGCTCCTCGGTGTGGAGGATGACCGGCTGACCGGGGATGAACCCGGATTCCGGCGGGTAGCGGGCGATGATTTCCTGGCCATGCAGCACCTGGTTGGGCAGCGGGCTGGTGGTATTCGGGGCGTTGGTGACCCGCGGCGACATGTTCTGGATCTCGGTTTTGAAGTACTTGTAGCGGTCGGTGATCGCCGAGACCCAGACGGTGTCTCCGACCTTCACACTGCCGAGCTGGTCGTTGGGCAGAAGCACGCGGATGTGCTGGGGGTGGGCCACGATGCGGAGGATGGTGTCGCCCTTGAGGACAAATTCGCCTTCGTCGCGCTCGATGCGGTCGACAAAGCCGTCATGTCCCGAGAGCAGGGTGCCGCGTTTTTTCAGGACGCGCAGTTCCTGCAGCTCGGAAAGGTCGCCATTGGCGGCGGCCAGTGATTCGGGGTCGCCCATGGCCTGGCGGATTTTTTCGACCTCGCCTTCCAGGCGGGTGATGTCGGCGGCCAGTTCGTCGAGCTGCCCGGGGTAGAGGGCGGTGGTGGCGTTGAGGCGGGAGGCGTCGCGGGAGGCGTCGCCCAGGGCTTCACTGAGGGGGGCGCGCAGCCCGGGCTGGGCGGCGATCAGTTTGTTCAGGTTGTCCAGGGTGTTCTGGACCGCGCTGAGTTCACCGGCGTCCGACGCCTGGTCGCGCAGGATTTCGCGCCGTTCACTTTTGAGGCGGGCGAGGTCAAGCTCATGGCTGAGCAGCCGGTCTTCGAGGTCGGTTTTGATGGCGGCCTCGAGTTTGCCGATCTGGGCGTCGAGCACGCCGGTGTCGAGTTCGACGACGGGGTCTCCCTTTTTGACCGGGGTGCCGGTTTTGACGAGGATGCGGAGGATGCGCGAATCTTCGTCGGCGGCCACGGCTTCCTGGATCGGGTCGACCAGCCCGTTCATGCGGGTGAACTTCACTCCTTTGGCGTAGGCCCAGTAGGCCATGCCGATGACGGCCAGCCAGATGAGCAGCGGCCAGAAATTGAGCAGCCGCCGCAGGGTGAAGCGGGGACGCGGGGGGCGGACGCGGTTGGGGTGAAACTCGCTCATTCCTTGGGATCG
>JALRGF010000352.1 GCA_023253495.1 Verrucomicrobiales bacterium | reverse complement strand
CCCAGCAGTAAGCCGGGGCCGGTCACCGTTTCGCCCGACGCGGGCGCGCTCTGCGGGGCGCGCCTTTTTTTTGTTTCCGTGTGGGCGGAGATGGAACAACGAGGGGCGGCGGACGGGGAGGGGAGGGAGCGGATGGGGGCGGGAGCGGGAGGGGAGACCGAACGATGAAGGGAAAGGCGCCGGCGGGCTTCAGATGCGGACGCGTTTTTTGCGGTACGTCATGGTGTGTTTGATGAGCGGCTCGTCGCTCTCGCCCAGCGTGGTTTTCCCCTCGCCCTTGATCTCGTTGCCTTCGACCCGCATGAAGAACGAGCTGACCCGCTCATCCTCGTCCTCGGCCGACGTCCAGACGAGGACCTTCCTCGTCTCGTCCCAGTCCATTTCGAAGCGTTCGTGGTTGCCATCGGAGTCGAAGTACCACGCGCGATAGAGTTCGCCGTCGGCATCGTAGGTGCAGATCCACTTGTAGGTGGTCGGACCGTCGTCGCTCACTCCCTTCCCGTGCATTTCGAAGTGCGTCCCCTCCAGGGAAAAGAACCCTTTCCATTCGTCGGTGGTGGTCAGGGTGACGTCGGTCGGGATGATGTGGTATTCCTCGGAGCCGACCCACTCGCCGACGTGCGACTCGAAATATTTCATCTTCTCCTTGATGGTGGCGATTTTTTCGGCCTGGGCCTCGGCCCGCGCCTCCTCGTCGGCCGGCGGTTCGTCCTGGGCGGACAGGGCGGGGGAGGAGATCAGGGCGAGGGCGGCCCACAGAATGACAGGGACAATCGGCTTCATGCGTGGCGGACCGTAACCCGGGCCGCGGGAAAAAGAAAGCGGGATGGAAGACGCCCGGGTCCGGAAGCCCGGCGGTCGGACCGGCCGGTGGCGGCGGGCCGTCAAATTTCAACGATTTCCCGGTGCATGGTGTCGGAAGCGGTTCACTCTGGGGACCGGTCGTCTCCGGGGCCGCGTCATTCCATCGGATGGGTCCGCTGTTTCCAACATCCCGAAATGCTTCCCGCCGCGCCGGTGCGCTGGTGGCGGTCCTGTTTGTGGTGGGCACGCTTTCCCTGATGCTGACGACCACGGCGCTCATTGTCCGCAGCGACGCCGAGCTGGCCACCTCCCAGAAAAAAGCCTTCCGCGCCACCCAGCTGGCGGAAATGGGCATCGCCATCGCCGTCAATCCGGTGGTGAAGAAGACCGACCAGATTCTGCTCAACCAGGTGATTTTTCAGGACGAGTCGTTCTCCGTGAAGATCAAAGGCGAAGGAGGCAAGTTCAACATCAACAGCCTGATCCAGCAGGCCAAGGCCGATCCCGGCGACGGACGCGACCAGCTGGAAATCGTGCTCGCCGCCATCGGGGTGGAGGACGACGCCCTGCGCACGCGCCTGATCGACAACTTGATCAACTGGGTGGACGAGGATGATGTGACCGACGGGGGCCGCGACACTTACGAAAAAGCGGAGTACGAGGCCGAGGGGTTTTTCAACTACCCGTTCAACCGTTCATTCTACAGCCTCGACGAAATGCTGCTGGTCAAGGAGATGAATTTCCTGCCCGGCGTCTGCCCGCACTGGCGGGACATTTTCACGATTTACAGCGGCGGCCGGCTCGACGTCAACGAGGCCGACGCCGAGTGCCTCGCCATCGCCTCGCTGGAAACGGTGGCCGAAGCCCAGCGCTACGCGGCCCAGCAGTTCGAGACCACCATCGATGACCGGGCCAAGCCGAGCGAGCATTTCACCGATGCCCAGGAGGTGATCGACCTGCGCTGGGGCAAGGACGGTGCGGAAAACACGGTGGATGACGAACAACTGGACGTGAACACGGTTGCGACCATGATGAGCCTGAACCCGGCGCTCGCCTCCGCCCGCCTCACCAACCAGGACCAGACCACCCGCATCGAAAGCACCGCCACCGTCGGCGATCTCCGCAAACGCATTGTGCTCATCGTCCGCAACCGCTCGCAAAACCCCCAGATCCTCATGAGAGAGGAAGTTCCTCTTTTTGATTGAGCCTGCTCCGCCCCGCCATTCCGCCCCGCGGTTGGCGACCCCGCTCCCAAGCCCCGCCCCGAACTCAGAACCCCGCGCCCATCGAGTGTCCGCCGCCGCCAAAAATCCGAAGACGGAAATGTCCCTGCTCTGCCCCGACGAGGAGGGGTGGACGCTGTGGAAACAAAGCCCGGTCAACGGCTTCCAGCCGGCTGGCTCCCCGCCCACGGCCGCCGACGGCTCGGTCACCAGCGTGATGGGCGCCCGCGTCTTCGCCTTTCCCGTTCGCGCCGCCTTCGCCGTGCCGCTCTGGGTGCCATCCGTCGATGCCGAGGCCGTCTCGGGCGCGCTCGACATGCAACTGGAGAAGCTGAACCTGAAAAGCGACGAGGGCGGCGGCCGCCTCGTCCAGCAGCAGACGATCGAACAGAACGACGGCCAGACGCTGGCCCTCGCCACCGTGCTCAACGAGCGCCAGCTCAAATCGTTCCCCGGCGGCGGCATCCCCGAACAATTTGAAATCACCCCGTTCCTCTTCGATCTCCCGGAAAACAGCCTGACCCTCTGGCGCGAACTCGGCAAAATCGTCGCGGTCCTGACCCGCGGCGATCATCCGGTCCACTTCCAGACCCTCGGCGCCCCCACCCTGAACCCAGCGGCCGTCCACGAGCTGGAACTGGTCCTCATGCAGTTGGACATGCAGGGGCTTGAGGGCAGCCTCGAACAGGTCGTGCTCTGGACGGACGCGGTCGATCCCGAGGGCGAGGCCGCCCTGCGCGAGGCGTTCGGGGTGCCGGTCGTCCACCGCAAAAAACCCGCCCCCGTCCTTCCGGAATCACCGGCCCCGTTCCTGCCGCGCCAGGTCGCCGAGGCGCGTGTCGAGGCCGCCCGCCGGCAGCGGGTCCGCCGGCTCGCCGGCCTCGCCGGGCTGGCCTACCTCGCGGTCGCTTCAGCCTACGGGGTTTTCGCCGCCCGCGACAGCCTGGGCACGGGCCGCTCGAGCCTGCTGGTATGGGTGGTGGTGCAGAATGTGGCCACCGGCCTCGTGAGCCTCGTCGCCGGGCCGTTCGCCGACCGCAAGGGGACGCGGATCGTGCTCGTCTGGCTGGTGGGCCTCTCGGCGCTCACGCCGCTGGTGGTCACGTTGCTCTCGCTGGCGCCGCCGGCGCTCGCCGGCGAATGGTTCTGGCTCGTCTACGCGCCCCTGGGCCTGAATCCGATCTCGCTCAAGATCTTCACCGGCTACGCGCTGGAGCTGGCGCCCGCGCCGGCCGAGCATCCGCGGTATGTGAGCATCGTCGGGGCGGCGCTCGCTGCCCCGTTCGTGCTCTCGCCGCTGGTGGGGCGGGCGGTGGTTGCGATCGGGT
>JALRGF010000332.1 GCA_023253495.1 Verrucomicrobiales bacterium | reverse complement strand
TCCCAGCAGTCGCCGGCAACCTGACCCGCGGCGAGGTCGGGGGACGTTCCGGTGGATCCCGGGTGATGGCGCCCGTTTGCCCGTTACACCGGCGACTCCTCCCGTGTGCGGTGTGGCGGAAGGCGGCATGGGCGTTTCCGTCGAGGGCGAGGCCTTTGGCGGTGGGGCGGGAGCGGGGAGAGCCGGCCGGATTTTCCCGGGGGAGCGGTTGAACCATTTGCGGGGGGCGGGGAGGGGGCGGATGGTGGCGGGCGATGACTGGTGCCTGGTTGCTTGCTGCCCGCTTGAAAACGCTGCCTGCGGCGGTGGTGCCGGTGTGGGTGGGTTCGGTGCTGGCGTGGAAGCTGACGGGCGGGTGGTCGCCCGGGCTGGCGGCCTGCGCGCTGGGTGGGGCCGTGGCCATTCAGGTGGCGACGAATTTTTTCAACGACGCGCTGGATTTCCGGAAGGGTGCGGACACGGCGCAGCGGCTGGGGCCGGTGCGGGTGACGGCGAGCGGGCTGGTGGCGCCGCGGACGGTGGTGCTGGCCGGAGTGGTGATGCTGCTGGTGGCGGTGGTGCTGGCGCTGCCGTTGCTGGAGGCGCGCGGCTGGCCGATTCTGGCCATCGGGGTGCCCTCGTTGTATTTTGCCTGGGGGTATACCGGAGGTCCGGTGCCGCTGGCGTATCGCGGGTTGGGGGAATTGTTTGTGCTGCTTTTTTTCGGGCTGGTGGCGGTGGCGGGAACGGTCTTTGTGAATACGGGCGAGTGGTTCTGGGGGCCGTCGCTGGTGCTCGGGGCGCAGGTCGGTTGTTTTTCGACCGCTTTGATCGCGATCAACAATCTGCGTGATGTGGCCGAGGACACACGATCGGGGAAGCGCACGCTGGCGGTGCGTTTCGGGGTGGGCTGGGCCAAACGTGAAGTGATGTGGCTGTGTTATCTGCCGTGGCTGGCGGGCACGCTGGCCTGGGCGCGGATGGACTCGAATGTGGCTTCCTGGACGGCTCCGGGGTTTTTCTTTGCCATGCTGGCGGTGGCCAGTCCGGTGCTGCGCACGCCGCCCTCGCCGAAGTACAACCGGTTTCTGGCTCTCGCCGGGGCGCAACTCATCCTGTTTGCCGTCCTGTTCACGCTCGGGGCGATGGCTGACCGGTGGGCATGGTGAGACCGGGAACCGGCGGGCGGCGGGAGACGGGCAGCGGACACACGGGTGGCGGGAGACGGTTGCCAAGCCGGCGGTTCACGGCACGCTGCAGACGACCACCACGCCCTCATGCTGCATCTTCACGATCCGATCCACGTTTACCGCTATATCTTGCATTCGCGGGCGCCGCTGAATGCGGTCAGCGGGCGTCGCGAGCACGAAGGCGCACTGGTGAAAATCGGCAACGGCCACGGGTGCCTTCAGCCGTGGCCCGAGCTCGGGGACCTGCCGCTGGACCGTCAGCTGTCGATTCTGTCCAAGGGCGGATTCACCGCGATACTCGAGCGACTGCGCATCTGCTGCAAACTGGACGCGGCGGCGCGGGTGCTCGGGCGCAGCGAGTTTGTCGATTTTGCGATCCCGCCCAGCCACCGGTATGGCGAGCAGGAAACCGGAGTGGTCAAAGTCAAGTGCGGGGCGGATGTGGCCGCGGAGGCGGCGCGGCTCCGCCGGTTTGCCGCGGCGCGGTTGCGTCTTGATTTTAATGCCGTGCTCACGCCGGAGAGTTTTCGCGAGTTTGTGAGGCAGCTTGATGACGCGACGCTGGCGCGCATTGATTTTGTCGAGGATCCGTTTGATGCGCCGGTGCACATCTGGGAAAAGGTGCAGAAGTCGGTGCCCTTTGCGCTGGCCAGCGACCGGGTGCCGGTGCCGGCGGCCGTGGAAATTGTCAAACCCGCGCTGCAGACGATGCAGCGGCGCCGGCGGCGGGTGGTTTTCACCAGCAATATGGACCATCCGATCGGGCAGTTGTTTGCGGCGCGTGAGGCGTCCGCGTATTACACGGCCCATCCGGATCAGGAGGAGATCTGCGGCCTGGCGACCCATGGGCTGTTTGAGCCGGACGCTTTTATCGAGCGGATGCGTTGCGATGAGGAAAACCGCCTGATCTTTCCCGGGGGCACCGGTTTCGGATTTGACGACCTGCTGGAGACCCTGCCGTGGCAACGACTGGTCTAGATCCGGGCCGCGACGCCTTCTGGCAAAGCCGTGACCCGGTGGTTTTTGCCAACCCGCGGGACCCGCGGGCGGTGGAAGCGGCGGCGGTGGTCCGGGCCGGTGCCACCGAAGACGCGCGGGACGCTCCCGCCTCCGGGCGGGTCCATTTCCTGACCTCCGGAAGTTCCGGACGGCCCAAAGTTGTCAGGTTCACCCGCGAGGCGCTGCTGGCGTCGGCGTGGGCGGTCAATGCATTCCTCGGCGTGACCGCGGGCGACGTCTGGCTGCGGTGGCTGCCGCGGTTTCATGTTGGCGGGTTTCAGGTCGAGGCGCGTGCGTGGGCCGCCGGGGCCGGCTGCGTGAGCCGTGATGCCGCCTGGGAGGCGGTCGATTGCGCCCGCCTGTGTGCGGCAGAGGGCGTCACCCATGTCTCGCTGGTGCCGACCCAGGTATTTGATCTGGTGCGTGCCGGCGTGCGGGCGCCGGCCGCGCTGCGCGTCGTGCTGGTCGGTGGCGGCGCGCTGCGCCCGGCGCTCCATGATGCGGCCCGCGCCCTCGGCTGGCCGGTGCGCGCCGGCTACGGCCTGACCGAGGCGGCCTCCACCGTGGCGGTTCAGGCTGCCGACGAACCCGA
>JALRGF010000319.1 GCA_023253495.1 Verrucomicrobiales bacterium | reverse complement strand
CGACGTCCGCACCGGCCGCAACCTCTGGAAACTCGACCGCCCGAAAATGGCCAACTGGACGTCTCCGGTCATCCACCAGGGCGCCGCCCTGCTCCAGTCGGGCAAAGGCCTCACCGCCGTCGACCCCGCCACCGGCAGCCGCCTCTGGGAATACTCCGACGGCGCCGCCACCATCCCGTCGTCCGCCGTCAGCGGCGAGCTCGTCTTCGTCCCCAGCCACGGCCTGACCGCCCTCCGCCCGAAACCCGGCCAGCCGGAACCCGCCCAGGAATGGCGCGTCGAACAAATCAACCCGGGCACCGGCAGCCCGGTCGTCCTCGGTCAGAAAATCTACGCCATCAACAACGCCGGCATCCTCAACCAGGCCGACCCAGCCACCGGCGAACGCGGCTTCCGCCTGCGCCTCGACGGCCCGTTCAGCGGCTCCCCGGTCGGCGCCGGCAAATTCCTCTACGTCATCAACGAAAAAGGCCTCCTCCAGATCATCGACTCCACCACCGAAGAAGGAACCGTCACCCACTCGCTCGATCTCGGCGAAACTGTCCTCTCCACTCCGTCGCTCGCCCACGGCGCCCTCTTCGTCCGCAGCGACGCCTCCCTCTGGCGCATCCAGTGAGCCCCGGCCCCTTCCGCCAGCAACGACCGTAGCGTTGGCTTCCAGCCAACGAATGGGAGCAGCGATTCCGGCCTTCCTCCGCCGCCACGGACAGGCTCATGGGCGCCGAACTCGTTCATCAGGGCGAATGACCATTTCAGAGTCTGATGTCATGCGCCCGGTACGCCGCGCGCACCTGGTCCATCAACACCGCCTCCGTACGCCCGTCCAGCAGCACACCAAGCGTCTCCCGCATCCCCGCCTCCCGGGCCTCCCCGAAAAACAGGTCGGGCGGCAGCACCGGCGGCTCCAGGTCCCGCGGGTACTCGAAGGACCCGTCCGGTTTCACCTTCACCCACGGCCGGCGCTTGAACTCCGCCATCGCCGCTTCATACGCCTCGGCCCGCCGGACCGGCACCGCTCGCGCCCGCATGTACCGGGCCAGCCGCGCCCCGTCCCCCGCCCCGTCCAGGTGCATGAAATAATACACCAGCAGATAGCTGGTCAGATACAGCCGCTGCGTGCGCATCGGATCGGTCGCCATGATCCGGCTCCATTCGTCCGCCGGAAGCGCGAACAACCATTCCAGCGGATACGGCTCCGGCACGCCCCCGGGCATCCGCCGCCGCCGGAAGTCAAGATACGCCTTCAACCCGTCCCGCGCTTCCGACATCCGGAACCTCCCGTTTTTTAACGGCAGGTTTCCCGTATATTCCGCAATCCCCTCGACCACCCATTGCGGCAGGTACCCGAGCCAGAAATGCATCATCTGATGGGTCAGTTCATGCACCAGAACATGCGTGTCAAAATCATCGTCCATCCGGTAGGTACTGCCCACCTCGCGGATCCCGAGGCTCCCGAAGGGAACCAGAAACCGCTTCCAATGCGTGTAATAAGCCCCCGCACTGCCCGGCAACCCGCCCGCCTTGTGGTACGACTCCTCATCCCGGAACAACGAAGCCCGGAAGTACGCCCCCTCCGGCGGCCGCGGCTGGATGTCCCAAGGCAACGCCCGCAACAACTCATAGGTCGCCTCAAATGTCCGCCCCACCTCACGCGCCAGCGAACCGGCCAGCCGCCCCTGCGAGTCAAACTCAAAATGCGAGGTGCGATAAACGAACCGCCCGGCCGCCGCATCTTCCACCACCGTCTCCACCCGGAAGTCAGGGGAGGCCACCCCGATCAGATCGGGCAGGTCCGTCACCAACGGCCGGTTCCGCAGCCAGCCGGCCACATGCGCCTGGTCCGCCGCACTCAGCCGCGCCCGCGGCACCGAGGAAATCACACCTCCACTCAACCGCAGGCGCACCGTCTCATGATCCGCATCCACCAGCACCGCCTCCACCATCGTGCCCTCCGTACTCATCCACATCCGCGGCCGCTCCTGCGCGCACACCCACGACCCGCCAGCCCATGCCAGCAGCAGGAAACTCAGGCAGCACATCTTCAGCCTCACGTCCTCCACGCCTGCCACCGGATCAGCCGGAACAACAGAAAAATCACGCCTCCCCACGCCCGCCGCGCCCCCCGCAACCACATCCATCACCCGCCGGCGGCGGTTTCCGTTCAAAACGCCCCAACAAACCGCTCCCCCAGCCCGTTCCTGAAAACACATGACCCGTCCGCGACCATGAAATCCCAGGCCACCACCCTTATCGCCCTCATCGCCCTCGCCACCCTGACCGGCACCGCCCCACCCTCGCCCGCCGCCGACCGCGCCACCCAGTCCATTCAGGACGTCTACAACCAGGGCCGCGCCGCCTTCTTCCGCAACGATTTCGCCACCGCCAAACGCCTCCTCACCCGGGTCAACCAGGCCGACCCGAACCACCGACCCACCATCATCCTGCTCAAAAATATCACAATGGCCGAACAGGAGGCCGCCGCCAAAACCAACAGCCTGGAAGGTCGTCTGCGCCGCACTTCCCTGCCCAGACTCGACCTCGCCGACGCCCGCGTGCCCGACGTCCTCGAATTCATCCAGCTCAAAGCCGCCGAAGTCAGCGCCGATCGCACCAAACCCAACTTCGTCGTCCGCCTCACCGAAGAAGACCAACGGCGATCCATCTCGCTCCAGCTCAACCAGCCGTCCCTCCACGCCGCCCTCGCCGCCGTCGCCACCCTGGCCGATCTCGACGTTGTCTACGACTCCCACACCGTCACCATCCGCTCGCGCCGTCTCACCCCGGCCCCCGCCACCACCACCACCCAAACGGAAACCCCGGCTCCCCGCCCGCAGCCGCGCTGAACGACCCTCGCCTTTCGCCGCTCACCATTCCCCGCTCGCCGCTCGCCTCCCCCGCATTTCCCCTCTGGCCGTCACGCCTCCGCGCGCTTAGGATTTCGCTGTTCCCATGCCGCGCACCCTCAAACGTCTGCTCCTGTGGCTCGGCCTGCCGCTGGCCCTGATTGCCGTCGGACTCCCGCTGCTCGCATGGCTCGCCCTGCGCCAGGTCACCCCGGATACTGTCGTCCACCAGCTCGAAGCCGTCTGCAACGCCCGCGTGCAACTCGACAGCTGCTCGCTCTCCCTCTTCCCCGCGCCCGCCCGGCTCGAACTCAACGGCCTGCACTTCCACCCGCGCGACCCCGAGGCCGACCAGGCCACCCCGCCGGCCACCCGCCCACCCGTCAAAATCACCAATACCTACCTCCGCATGCGGCGCGGCCTGGTCACGGTCGACCTCCCCTCCCTCCTCCTCCGCCGGGAACTCCACATCCACTCGTGGCTCATCGAAATGGGCGACATCAAATGTGACATCCTCCCGTCCGGCGAAAACTCCCTGCGCCAGTTGTTCCACCCGCCGGCCACCGTCCGCGGCACCCCCAATCCCGCCCTCGCCGTGCTCGCCCCGGTCGCCGCCGCCGTCGCCGCCGCCGCCGCTCTCGCCCTTCAGTGACCGAATCAGCTCAGCGCTCACGCCCTTCTCCTGGTCGCCGTCCGAGTACTCAACGTCGTATGTCCCATCACGGTTCACCCTCGTGATGCGGCCCTTGAAGTACCTAGACTTGCCCCCGAAGCGAGCCTCCACCTGCTCATCCTCCTTGAACCGAGGCTTATCATCGTCGACGCCGCCGCTCCCACCCTTCAGTGACCGGATCAGCTCAGCGCTCA
>JALRGF010000260.1 GCA_023253495.1 Verrucomicrobiales bacterium | reverse complement strand
CGGTTCGAGGGTGGCAGGCGTGGCGGCGCGGGGGGCGGCGCGGGGGGCGGCGGTGTGGGCGACCGATGAGGGTGCGGTCGGCCGGGCGATGAGGGCGAGGGCCAGGAGGATGGCGGCGGCGGCGGCAGTGATCGACCAGCGCGGCTGGAGCAGGAAGCGCCATTCGAGGAAATGGGTGCCCACGCGATCCACCAGCAGCCTCCACGCCGAGACCCTTAACAACTCGGCGCGCTGGCGCTCGCGAAACGCGTGGGCAAATTGGTCAAAATATCCCGGAGGCGGCTGTTCGTGCCGTTTCAGGCGCAGGAGGGCGGCCAGTTCCGGTGAGGGCTCGTGCGGGGTGTTCATGGAGGGAAGTGGTTATTTTTTCCAGAATTCATCCAGCTGGCTCTGCAGCTGGCGGTGGGCGTAAAAGAGACGGGAGCGGATGGTGCCTTCCGACACGCCCATGATCCGGCTGATCTCGGCGTGAGGCAGTCCCTGGATGTCATACATCACGACCACAGCTCGATGATCATCGGACAGCGTCTGCATGGCCTCGTTCAACTTTTTCTGCAGTTCCTTCAAGCCCGCTTCTTTTTCTGGCGACCGCGGGCTGGTGAGCGCGATGAAGTCCTCGTGGCGCTCGACTCCGGCATCAAGGTCATCGAGGCTCAGGGCGCGGGCGCGGCGGTTGCGTTTTTTGAGGTGATTGAGGGTCATGTTGGTCGCGATGCTGTAGAGCCAGGTGTAAAACTGACTCTGCCCGCGGAAGCGGCCGAGCGACCGGTAGGCCTTGGCAAAGACCTCCTGGAGAAGGTCGTTGGTGTCCTCGCGGTGCGAGGTCATGTGATAGATGAGCGCGTAGAGCCGCGGACTGTGGCGGCGCACCAGCTCGTCGAAAGCCGCCAGTTCCCCCTGCCGGGCGCGGGCGACCAGATCGGCGTCGGGCGGGTGCGGGGCGGTGTCGTCAGGCATGGGGTGCGGAGGCGCGGATCGCCGGATGTCAGGGGGCGCGGATTGCCGGATGTCAGGGAGCGCGGATCGCCGGATGTCAGGAGGCGCGGATCGCCGGATGTCAGGAGGCGCGGATCGCCGGATGTCAGGGGGCGCGCTCCTTGCTGAGGCGGACGGCGACGTGGCCGCAGTGTGGAAGAATGAATTTGCGTACTTCGACGGTGACTGCCTGCAGCGGGTGGGTGGAGAGAAGGAGGTCGGCGATTTCTTCGGCGAGGGATTCGATGAGGCGGCGTTGGCGGGCGACCGCGAGTTCCTGGATCTGCCGGGCGACGGTGGCGTAGTCGACGGTATTTTCAATGTGGTCGCCGAGTCCGTGGAGACCGTGCTGCGGGATCAGGGACAGGCTGACCTCGAGTGACTGGGGGTGGGCGCGTTCCTCGTCGGGCACGCCGATGCATGAGGCGATCTTCAGTCCGGATAGGGTGATGGAGTCTGGCGGCATGGAAAGACGCGGGGGGCTCGGCGGCGCGAAAGCAGGGCGGCGGGGCGGAAGCGGTGGGTGTAGGATGGGACCGGTGCGGATTCGTTCAAACTAATTGCAAGGCGCCCGCGCGCGGGCCTCGGGCGCGGTGTTTCTTGTCGCACCGGGGAGGATCAGCCGGCGTGGAAGCGCAGGTCGCGGATGACGTCCTTGCCGAATTTTTCCTGGAGCCTGGCGAGCAGGGTTGCCTTGCTGCGGTCGAGGGTCCAGAGCACGGCCGGCTGGCTGACGGCGACCACGAGGGTGTGGTGGCGCATTTTCTGCGGGTGGGAGAAGCGGGCGGCGAATTCACCGGCGATGGTGCGCCAGGCCGCGGCGATTTCCTCGTCGCGGAGCCGGTTGGCGAGGCCGAGCCGGGCCATGAGCTTCGGGATGAGGGCGGCGGTCGACTGCTGGTTGCGGGCGGGGTTGGGGGGATCGGGCAGGCCGCGCCACTCCATGAGCACGCGGGCGCGGCGGCGGAATCGTTCCTGATCGGAGCGGCTGGCCTTCATGGGGGGCAGGGTGGCCGGGGGCGGGCGTGCCGGCAAATAAAAAGGCCCGGCGCAGAGCCGGGCCCGGGTGAGAGGCAGGGATGGGGCGCGTTATTCGCCGTCGTTGCCAATGGCCTCGACCGGGCAGCCGGCGAGAGCTTCCTCGCAGAGGGAGCGTTCCTCGTCGGTTTCCGGTTGTTTGTAGACGTAGGAATGGCCGCCATCCTCATCGCGCTTGAAGTTGGCGGGGGCGGTTTCGCGGCAGAGGTCGCAGTCGATGCACTGGTCATCGACGTAGTAGGCACCTGTGATGTTCTGGGCGTAGCGGTTGTCTTTGTCGGCCATGGTGGGCGGTTGATATGAACTTGGCCGGTGACGATACGGGCGTTGGGAGTTCGCGCAATGGATTCTCTTATGAAAGATGCGGCCGCGGTCGCCGGGTGCCGGAAAATTGCTTGAGGCGGGGGCCACCCTGCTGCCTATACTGTTCTTTCCGGCGCGCCGCGCGATCCCCCATGGCCCAGAATCCCGATCAACCCACTTCCGGTTCCTCCGACCCGCAGCCCAAGGGATTCCGGCCCCTGCCCACCTCTGCGCCATCGGCGGGCGCGTCCAGTGGCCCGGGGGCGGAGTCGCTGGAGGGTGACCTGTGCGTCTCTCCCGGTGAGCTGGACGAACTGGAGAGGCGGCTGAATGCGCAGCTCTCCGGCGTTCGTCTGCCGTTGGAAACGGCCCCGGAGCCGGCCGCGCCCGCGGTTCCCGCGGTTCCTCGGGCGGCACAGCCGCGGGTCGAGACGGAGCGGGCGGCCGTGGTGACGCGCCCTGCGGAGCCGGAGGCGGCGGAACCCACGGTGGTTCCCGAAGAGGCGTCTTCCGAGCGGATGCCGGGCCGCCCGCGTCTGGGAGCGACGGCGGGACGCGGGCCGGGGGCGGTTGAGTGGGCGGGGCTGGCGGGATTCGGGTTGGTGGCGCTGGTGACTGGAGCCTTGTTTTTCCGGTATCTTTATGCGCATCGGGCGCCGCTGCGGGGGCCCGGGCCTCCGGCGGCTTTTGCGGTGCCGTTGGCGGGTCCGGCGGTCCGGCTGGGCGGTGCCGAGGCCGGCTGGCGGCTGCGGGCGGAGGGCGACAAGGCGGCGGCGGCAGAGGTGGTGGTGCCCATGCTCACACTCACCCTTGATGGCGGGCAACCATCGCGGGGTTTTGTGCGGGTGGAGTTTGCCGATTCGGAAGACAAGATCCGCGGCGATGTGCTGACGGTGGCGATTGAGGGCGGCCGGTTTACCGACAGCGGTCGCGGCGAGATCATTGAGGAAGGCGGGCGGAAAGCGCGGCTGGTCGGGACTGTCGGTTTCCGTTCCCGGGCGCTGTTCACCAGCTACCTGGCGGGTGAGGAAACCCGGTGGTCAGTGCGCTTGAAGGAAGGGCCCGACTCCGCGGACGGCCCGTGGACCGACCTCGGCGTCGCCCTCATTCCCAACACCCAACCCTAGATCCAGACACTATCCGTGAATCAAACCGTTCCGCCCCTCCATCCGCACGAAGGATGGCATGTCCTTCATCTTTTTTACAGTATCGACCGTTCCTCCTGGGCGATCCTCACGTCCGAGGAACGCCTGCAGGCGCTGACGCACCTGACCCAGCTTCTCCAGGACATCCGCGGGCATGAACGCACCCAGATCCTCACCTTTTCCATGGTCAGTCCGAAGGCGGATTTCGGAGTGATGCTGCTCACCGGTGACCTGCAGGACGCGAATGAATTCGAAAAAAAGATCACCGTCGCCCTCGGGCCCGGCGTGCTGCAGCCGGTGTACAGCTACCTCTCGATGACCGAGCGCAGCGAATACACCACCACCAGCGAGCAGAAAGCCGCCGAGCTGACCGCCGCCGGCCACCCGCCCGGCAGTCCGGAGCATCAGCAGCAACTCGGCGAGTTCGAGGCCCGCATGAAGAAATACCTCGCGGACCGCCTTAACCCGAACATGTCGGACTGGCCGGTCTTCTGTTTTTACCCGATGAACAAACGCCGTGAGGGCGCGGACAACTGGTATGCGCTCGACTTCGAGGTGCGCCGCAAGCTGATGGAGGGGCATGCCCGCGTCGGCCGCGGCTATGCCGGCAAAATCCGTCAGCTGATCACCGGCTCGACCGGTCTGGATGAATTCGAATGGTTTGTCACCCTGCAGGCGAAGGACACCCTGGACATCAAGGCGATTGTTTACGAGATGCGGTTTGACGAAGTGAGTGCGCGGTATGCCGAGTTTGGTGACTTTTTCATCGGGCTGCAGCTGCCGCTCGGCGAGATCTTCCGGCGTCTGTGCCTCCACGGCTGACGGCTGGCGGCTGGCTCGCCGCTCCGGGGGGGGCGGGGATCTGGAATCCTTCCGTGAAAAACCGCTGGAAAGAGACGGCGGTCGCGACAATGAGCGCCTGATGACCGCGACGCCGCTGACCATTGCCGACCGCACGTTCCCGTCCCGCCTCATGGTGGGGACCGGGAAGTTCTCCTCGAACGAGGCGATGCGGGAGGCCCTGGAGGCGTCGGGCACCGGAATTGTGACAGTGGCCCTGCGGCGGGCCGACCTGTCCGGCCGCCGGGATCCCTTTGCCAATATTCTGGACTTTATTGATCCGGAGAAATACCTGATTCTGCCGAATACCAGCGGGGCGATGAATGCGGAGGAGGCGTGCCGGTTGGCGCGGCTGGCGGCGACCGCGGGATTGCCGCGCTGGGTGAAGCTGGAGATTCATCCGGACCCGCGGTATCTGCTGCCCGACCCGATCGAAACGCTGAAGGCGGCGGAAGTGCTGGTGAAGGAAGGGTTTACGGTGCTGCCGTACATCAATGCCGATCCCGTTCTGGCCAAACGCCTGCAGGACGCCGGCACGGCCACCGTCATGCCGCTGGGAGCCCCGATCGGCTCGAACCGCGGGATCGACGCGCGCCGGCAGATCGAAATCATCATCGAGCAGGCCGAGGTGCCGGTGGTCATCGATGCCGGCCTCGGGCGACCGAGCCATGCGGCCGACGCCATGGAGCTGGGGGCCGACGCCGTGCTGGTGAATACGGCCATCGCGATTGCCCCGGATCCCTCCGGCATGGCCGCGTGTTTCCGGGCCGCCGTCGAGGCGGGCCGCCGGGCATTTGAAATCGGACTGCCCGGTGCGCTGGCCCATGCCGAGGCGACCAGTCCGCTGACCGGATTCCTCAACTCCTGAGACAATCCGCTTTCTCCTTGGCAAGCGGGAGCCCCGCGGCACACTCGGGCGATGACCCAGCCGCAACGGGAAGCCCTGCTCGACCTTCTGGTGCTGTCGATTTTTGCCGACGCCCACCTCTCGCTGAGCGAGGAAGAAACGCTGCAGGCGCGTATCCACGGCCTCGGCTGGGAGTCGGCCAAGCCGCGTGAGATCCACTTTCTCAATGCCATGCACCGGGCCCGCGGCGCGATCGAATCGCCGGAAAAGACCGATGCCTTCGTCGCCCTGCGGGCGGCCGCCTTCACCAGCGACTCCGCCCGCGCCGACGCGCTGGAGGCGATCCGGAGCGTGCTGGCGAGCGACGGCCATGTCGAGTCTGAAAGCGCCTTTCTGGCCTTGCTGCGCAAACACCTGGCTCCCGCGTCATGAGCACCCCGACCCCGAATCCGATCCTCGACGTGCGCGATCTGCGCGTGCATTTCCCCGCCAAGCCGGCGCCGGTCAAGGCGGTCGACGGCGTCTCCTTTGTCGTGCATGAGCGCGAAACAGTCGGTCTGGTCGGTGAATCGGGATCCGGCAAAACGACCATCGGCAAGGCGCTGCTCAAGCTGGTGCCGGCGACGGGTGGGCAGATCCTTTTCCGCGGTCGCGACGTGCGGCCGCTGCGGGAGCGTGAATTCCGCCCGCTGCGCAAGGAAATGCAGATGATTTTCCAGGATCCGTTCAGCAGCCTGAACCCGCGCTGGACGATCGGCAGCATCGTCGCCGAGCCGCTCGAAATCCACTTTCCCGCGCTCACCAAGGCGGAACGCCTCGATCGCGTGGCCGCCCTGCTCAAGAAAGTCGCCCTGCCCGCCGACGCCCTGCGCCGGTATCCGCACGAATTCTCCGGTGGCCAGCGCCAGCGCATCGGCATCGCCCGCGCCCTCGCCGTCGAACCGAAGTTCATCGTCTGTGACGAACCGGTCAGCGCGCTTGATGTCTCGGTTCAGGCACAGATCGTCAATCTGCTGCAGGATCTTCAGGATGAATTCGGCCTGGCCTACCTGTTTATCAGTCATGATCTCGCCGTGGTCCAGCACATCAGCCACCGCGTGCTCGTCATGTACCGCGGCCAGCTGGTGGAGGCCGCCAGCGCGGATGAAATCTATCAGAACCCGCAGCACGAATACACCCGGAAGCTGCTGGCGGCCGCTGCCTGAGCGCCCGATACGGGGCGGAGCACGCCGCCCATGGGATGGGGACGGAAGCGGAGGTTTTTTTGGCTGATTTTCTGTGGTTTTTTGTTGCACACGGCGGCGAAGACGGTATAATACCACTCGGACGCAGTGGCGGCGCAAGTCGTGCACGGTCCGTTGCCTCGCTGTCGGACTGGGAGGGCCGGCAGCGGGGCTCTTTTCTTTCAAGGGTTGGCCCGGGGAGGCGCGGAGTTTCCGCCTTTGATCCAGATCGGTGCTTGGCGATAGCGGTGCTTCGCGGAGGATGGGGAATCATGAGTGCGATGCCTCGAAGGTCTGTCTTTTCCGCACGCCGGAGCCCGCGTGATCTGGTTTTGCTGATGGTATGGGGGCTCGGTGTGATGCCGTCCTTGCCGGGGCAGATGGCGCCGCGGATTGTGGGGGGCACGGAAGCGCCGCGCGGGCAGTACCCGTGGATGGTGGCGCTGGCGCGGCACTCGGTGGGGAGCCTGTTTGATGCGCATTTCTGCGGCGGGGTGCTGGTCCATCCGCACTGGGTGCTGACGGC
The DNA here is from genome assembly GCA_023253495.1 of Verrucomicrobiales bacterium. Taxonomy (GTDB): domain Bacteria; phylum Verrucomicrobiota; class Verrucomicrobiia; order Verrucomicrobiales; family V1-33; genus CAJBME01. The sequence continues at coordinate 1,821 of JALRGF010000260.1, read as the reverse complement.
GGCGCACTGTGTCGAGCGGGAGCGTCCGTCGTCGGTGGATGTGGTCATCGGGGCGCACAACCTGAAGACGGACCGGCCGCCCGTGGTGCGGCGGCTGGCGGTGCGCGAGATCGTGCTGCATCCCGATTATGATCCGGAGACAAGTGATTCGGATCTGGCGTTGCTGGTGCTGGCGGAGCCGGTGGCCGATGTACCGCCGCTCGAGCTCATTGATGACGCGGAGCTGGGTGTGCCGGGAACGGAAGCAACGGTGCTGGGATGGGGGGCGACCGCCGGTGACGGCAGTGGATTTCCGGCTGCGCTGCAGCAGGTCGGGGTGCCGCTGGTATCGCTGGCACTGGCCAATGCGCTGCCGGCCTTTGACGGTTCGCTGACGGAAGCCATGCTGCCGGCGGGGCCGGCGGAGGGCGGGCGTGATTCCTGCCAGGGCGACAGCGGCGGGCCGTTGATCGTGGCCGGGCCGGCGGGCGGTTCCCCGATGCTGGCCGGGGTGGTGAGTTTCGGGGCGGATACACTCGACTGCGCGGCTCCGGGTGGTTACGGCATTTACACCAGGGTCCTTGTTTTTCGAAACTGGATCCTCAGTCTGATGCGGCCGGCCTACGCGGCATGGGAGCGGCGGACGGGCCGGGCCGGCGAGCGTCGCGACCCTGATGGCGATGGACTGACCCACTGGGAGGAATTCCTCCGTGGCGAGGAGCCGGGTGCCGGCGCCCGCGGCTTGGCGGAGTCGGTGAGCCTGGTGCCCGACGGGTCCGGCGGCCTGGAGCCGGGATTCACGTTCCGGCGCCGCACCGCCGCCGAAGTGCGCACCCGCGTCTTTTTCAGCACGGACGTGCGGGCGCCCTGGGTGATGCTGGAGGAGGCAGCTTCGCTGGTCGGTCCGCCGGTACCGGTCCCCGGGATTCCCGGCCTGGAAACGGTCACCCTGCGCGGACCGGCGACCGCGGTACCCTCAGGGTATTTCCGCGTCACCGGCGACAGCGCTCCCGTCTATGCTGCCGGTCCCCGCCCGATCCGGAGCGGCCAGTCGCTCACCCACACGCTGCACATCCTCGATCCGCTGGTCGGTCCGCGGCGGGCCAAGGAGTATCTGCTGCTGGAGTTGCCGGACGACGGGACCCGCGTCGTGCTGACCGCCCGGTCGACGTCCTTCGATGCCGGCCTGCACCTGATCGATGCGGGGACCGGACTGGTGCTGGCCAGTGCCATCACGGACACCGCCGGCGGTACCGATGAATGTATCGATTTTCTCCCGACGCCCGGACGGTCGTACCTCGCCCGGATCGGGCCGACCAGCGGCGACGCCGCCACCGGCGGCAAATTCACGCTCCATTGCGGACTGCTTTCGGAGGCCGCCGATCTGGAGGTGGGCGTGCCACAGGCCGGCGCCCTCGCCGCCACCGACGCCGTGAACCCGGATTTTATTTATTGACTGGACACCGATGACCTCCGGGACCCCGCGTCTTCCACCGCCGCCGACACGTTCTACAAAGACGATTACCTGCATACGGCATCGGAGACCGGACCGGAGACCGGACCGGTGACGGTGCGTCTGGTCGCGGCCGCGCCCGCCTTCTTCGACACGTTTCTGTCGATTTATGATGCCGTCACCGGCGAGCGTCTCGCGGAAAACGACAATGTCGCGGACGGGATCCCGGACTCGGAAATTGAATTCACGGCGGAGGCCGGCCGCCACTACCTGATCCGCTGCTCCTCCGCCCGGCCGGAAGCGACCGGGACCTATTCCGTCGAGCTGAAGTGAGTGCGGCTCGGCGCGGTCACGGGACGGCGGTGAACTTCAGCCGGAGGTAAAGGTTC
>JALRGF010000241.1 GCA_023253495.1 Verrucomicrobiales bacterium | reverse complement strand
AACTGTGCGCGTTTCTCCGGGGCCGGTTTTTTTGGGAGTGGGGTGGCGGCGACACCGCTTTGGAGCCCGGCCGGCATGAAGGCCCGGACGGGGGGCGGGCCCCTTCGGGACAGGTAAACTGTGCGCTTTTCTCCGGGGGCGGGTTTTTTTGGGAGTGGGGTGGCGGCGACACCGCTTTGGAGACCGGCCGGCATGAAGGCCCGGACGGGGTGGGGGATGCGGTGTGTTTTGAGAGGCCGTTGTGACGGCGGATGAGTGGGCACTGCCCCCGGGGGATGCTGCTTTATCAGGTTTGGGTCGTGACCCTCGGGTGAAAAGGAGCGGCGACGTGTCGCGGCACTCCCCGGGCGGCGGCCTTTTTGGTATGGGAGAGTGGGTGTCTTTTTTTGGGGGGCGGGCTTGCTGATGATTTCAGGCGCGCGCTGTGCCGGGCCTCACATTCCCGGAGCGCATGGCGGGCGGCGTGCGGCCGCACCGGTCAGTCGTCGGACAGTGGAAAAATCCGGACGTCGACGGGTTCGGCGACCAGTGCCGAGGCGGGGGGGCCGGCGAGACGGCCGAACCCGTTTTCCTCCGCGGGGGCGCACGACCATTCGTGGCAGACGGCTTCGGCGATGTGGTAGGGGGCGTGATGGACGCGTCCGGAGCGAAGGCGACCGGCGCGGTCGATGGTGAAGAGCAGGTATCGCTCCACGAGAAACCATTCGAGGGTATGTTCGCGGGCGGGCTGGCCGCGGGTGGCAGGGCGGTAGCGGAACCGGGAGGTGACGGCCGAAGTGCAGCGGCGGCTGGAGTAGACGAGTTCGCCGTCGCTCCGATCAGCGTGCATCCGGGCGTGATGGTAGGGGAGCTGGAAAAACCGCCGGGCCACTTCAACCGCGATCGGCTGGTTGCAATCGAGCGAGAAAAACCAGACGCCCGGTCGTCCGTCCGCGTCGTGCACGTAGGTGCGCACGTTGAGTTCGAGAAACCACGAGACCCAGGGCAGGGGCGGAAGTCCGACCGGACGGACGCGCTCCATGGCGAAAGGGACGATGCCGAGCCAGGCGCGGCCGTCGAACGTGTCGACCTCGAGCCCGGCCGGCAGGCGCGCGCGGATCACCTCCGGATCGACCGCCCAGTGGAGGAAAAGAAGATCGCTCCATCGTTGACGCATGACCGGACGGGCCGTGGGCGGCTGGCGCAGGGTCTCGCGCTGTTCGGAAGTGGGTGTCCGGTCAATCCTGATGGTGGGCGGCGGCATGGTCTTCGCGATTTACGCGCCGGACGGTGGTCCGGTGGCGTGGCATCGACAAAGGAGGGCGGCTCGTCAATATCCGGTCATGCGCGGAGTGAAAAAGCAGGATTTGCCTTCGAAGATCTGTGTGGTCTGCGGGCGGCCTTTCGTGTGGCGCAAGAAATGGGAACGGGTGTGGGCGGAGGTGCGTTTTTGCAGCGAACGATGCCGCCGCTCCAAGGAGGCGGGCCGGTGATGGGCGCGGTATCAGTTGAGCAGCCCGAGCAAACGATCCGCCGCGTCGCGCCCGGCGAGCCAGGCGTGTCCGATCCAGGCGAGCAGATCATCTTCGGGTGCCTGAATCCCTTGCCACGGCGTCACTGTTTTCCACGGCGCCACTGTACGCAGCCTCCTTGGGCCCGACGAACGTTATAGACGTGATGAATGATTTTCCCGCCACGCGCGAGACCGCCCTGCGGCGGCTGTCCGAGTTCGTTCAGACGGCGGCGGCGGATTACGCGCGCACGCGGAACTTCGTGACCCCAGGGCATGCGGGGGTCTCGCGGTTGTCGGCGGCCTTGCGGCATCGTCTGGTGTCGGAAGAGGAGGTGCTGGCCGCGGTGCTGGCGGAATATCGTTTCACCGCAGTGGAGAAATTCGTGCAGGAAGTCGTCTGGCGCACGTACTGGAAAGGCTGGTTGGAGCAGCATCCCGGGGTGTGGGAGGACTATGTCCGTCAATCAACCACGCTGGAGCCGGTGCCGCCGTCGGGCGGAGTGATGGACCGTTTCACGGAGGAATTGGAAGCGACCGGTTACCTGCACAACCACGCGCGGATGTGGTGGGCGGCATGGTGGTGCCACCAGCACCGCCTGCCGTGGGCGGCCGGGGCGCGCTTCTTTTACGACCGCTTGATCGACGCCGATGCGGCGAGCAACACGCTCGGCTGGCGCTGGGTGGCGGGACTGCAGACGGCGGGAAAGGCCTACCTCGCGCGGCGGGACAACCTGGCGAAATACTGGACGGATCACGGTCCGCTCGACGGCCTCGACGAGGCTGTCCAGGCCCGGATTCCCGCGGAAACCGCCGATCGATCGCGGGTGCCGCTGCCGGAATACCCCGAGGCGCCGCCGCACGGGGAAGGCCGCGTGGTTCTGCTGGGCCATGCGGAGGATCTTTCCATCGAGACGACAGCACTGGGGAAGGTGCGGCCGGTCGGCGTGGGTTTGATCGGGCCCGTCGGCGCCCACGACCGGGAGGCAAAACGAGCGTGGCAGACGGCGGCAATGACTGACACCGCCGCGCGCTGGTCACAACATTACGGGATACCGACCGACCGGTTGGACCGCTGGGAGGCGGTGGGAGACTGGCTGGCGCAGGTGGGCTGCGGAAAGGTGGTGCTCATGGCACCGTTCACCGGACCGGAGGCCGACGGATGGCGGCCGGTGCGCGCCGCCTTGCCAGCCGCAGGTATCGAGGTCATCGAATGTCGCCGCGCCTGGGACACCCGGCTCTTTCCCGCCGCCCGCGCCGGGTTCTTTCCGTTCTGGCAGAAGACCCGTGCGGATTTTCTATCGCCGGACAGGTAGTCTGTCAGCGCTCCCTCTCCCGGTCGGCAGCCTGCCTCCGGACAGGGCGCCATCCACGCGTCTTCCTGAAAAGAATAAAACGCTCACCGCCCTGATTTTGAATGATGGGGAGTGGATTGAGCCACCCATGGTGGCTCTTGAAAAATCATGCAATACAGGACTTGAAGTCCTGTATTGCATAATAAATTATGCCTTTCGAATGATCGTCCGAGCCATCACGCCCGAACTTCGTGCCTTGCTCGGAGAGTACCCGATCGTGACCCTTCTCGGGCCGCGGCAGGCGGGGAAAACCACGCTGGCGCGATCCGCGGTGGAGGGTTTTGCCTATTCCAACCTGGAATCGCCTGAGACCAGAGAATTCGCCCGGTCCGACCCGAAGGCCTATCTGGCGCAGTTCTCCGACAAGGTCATCATCGACGAGATTCAGCATGTTCCGGAACTCCTGAGCTACCTCCAGGTCACAGTGGATGAGACTCCCCGGAACGGGCGCTACATTCTCACCGGTTCCCATCAACTGGAAGTCAGGCAGGCGATCACCCAGTCGCTGGCCGGACGCACCGCGATCCTGAATCTGCTCCCGCTCTCGATCGCCGAGATGGCCGGAGCCGGCATCGGTTTCGATTCGTTCGCGGAGTACGCCTTTCACGGTTTCCTGCCACGCATCCACGGTCCGGGGCAGCGACCGGCCACCGCGTACTCGAACTATTACCAGACGTATGTCGAGCGGGACGTGCGTCAGATTGTCCAGCTCAAGAACGCGATCTTGTTTGAAAAGTTGATGCGTCTTCTCGCCGGGCGAGTCGGCCAGCTCCTCGATTACAGTTCGCTGGCCAATGACGTGGGAGTGGATCCCAAGACAGTGCGCCACTGGATCTCGATTCTGGAGGGCTCGTTCCTGCTTTTCCGACTTCCGCCCTATTTCGAAAACTTCGGCAAGCGGGCTATCAAGGCGCCCAAGATTTACTTCACTGAGGTCGGTCTGCTCTGCCACTTGCTGGGCATACGCAGCGCCGCACAGGTGGCGCGCGATCCCCTTGTGGGTGGCATTTTCGAAAACCTCGTCGTCATGGAATGCGTAAAAGCGCGCTACAATCGCGGCGAACCGGCCGATTTCTGGTTTTATCGTGACAGCAACGGCAACGAAGTCGATCTCGTCTGGCACGAGGGCCGGGCGTTGGCGGCCGCGGAAATCAAATCCGCGTCGACTTTTTCGTCGGCCTTTCTGAAAGGGCTCGTTCGCTTTCGCGCCATGGTCCGGCACGGCATCGCGGGCAGTATGATCTACGGCGGAGATCCCCGGGAGTTGAGCGATGGCACCCGGATCCTTCACTTTGCCGACGTGGAGCGCTTGTTTGATTCCGGGAACGGGCCGTGCCAGGGCCGGTCTGGCGCCGGGGAAGGGGCTGCCTTGGATGGTGGGGGTTCCTGAGCGGCCATGGTATCCATGGCGCCGGCAGCGATGGGCGATGCCTCCCGGGCCGCCACGATGCTGGCTTCACCGGGAGGGGTTTCAGACCTCGGCAGTGGGTGGTGGAACGTGATCTTCGGAGGAGCGGGCGGGGGGCGGTCGGAGGCCTCCCGCCTGTCACGGGGCCACGACCGTGGCGCAGGCGCGGCGGAGGCATTCTTCGTATTCCCAGGGGCCGCTGCCGCCGGTCTGCCGGGCGACCACCAGGTCGAGGCTGGGGACGAACGCGAGGAGTTGCCCGCCCGAGCCCGGCTTGAAGCGGGCGTCCACGGGGATGTCGCGACCGGCGGGACCGCGTTCGGCGGGCAGTTCCCAGCCGTGGGAAAAGGTGCGGGCCGGCAGTCGGAATCTGAGTTCCTCGCTGGTGACGGCGTGGGTGGGGGTGGCGGTTTCGCGGATGAACCAGCGGGGCACGACCTGGCGCGCACCCCATTTGCCGTCGCGGAGCAGGCAGTAGCCGATGCGGGCCAGGGCGCGGGCGGGCAGGCCCAGACTGTGCGATACGTGCCGCCGTGGAGGCGATGGCCCGTCGCGCCACCCGTCGCGCGCGCTGAACGACCAGTGTTCGATGCCCAGCGGCTTGAAGAAGGCGTCGATGGTGAAAGCGTCATAGGCCTTGCCGGTGACAGTTTCACAGACCAGAGCGGCGTGGTCGAGGGCCAGGGTGGAGTACCCGCAGGCAGTGCCCGGATCGAAGGCCAGGCGGCCGGTACGGGGATCGCCCGAGTGGCCGAGGACGTAGTCCCAGCTTCCGTCGTTGGGCGCACCCGTGGCTTCCGGGCAGATGCCCGACGTGTGATTGAGAAGTTGTTTGACGGTGATCCCGGCCTTGCGCGGGTCGCTCAGCGGGTGGGCCCGGGGAATAAAATCGAACGCCGGATCCTCGAACCGCATCACCTTCGGGGTTCTTCCCTGACGGCTTTCCTCCGAGGCAATGGCCAGCACGGTGGCGCAGAGGGCCTTCGAAACCGAGGCCACGCGGCGCGCGTCGGTGCGCGCGCTGTTGCCGCGTTCGACCTCCAGGACGACGTGCCCCCGGCGCACCACCACCGCGGCGAACGGCCGGTCGTCAGAATCAAGCAGCCACTGGCGGAAGCGCGCCAGGGCGTCCGGATCCATGCCGGCTTCGGTCTTCAATGCCGCGGCATCCTTCAGTACGCGCCACCCGCCCTCGGATTCAGCCGGGGGAAAATAGTCATCGTGGACCGAACCCGGATGCGTGGCCGCTCCGTGGAGCGTCCCTTGGCCATCGGAAAGCGTCCCCCGCGCTGCCGGCTCCGCGACTCCGCTCCGGGAAGTCAGCACCAATGCCCAGAGGCACGCCAAGGCGGAACGGACGTTCATGCGTACGAACGGGTTCCTGAGCCAGCGGGTTTCTCGGGCGGGAGCGGCGGGGGGTGTCATCGCGTCTTCATCGATGTCTCAAGAATGGGCCGGCGGTCAAGAACGGCCGCACCGACGGCCTGAAGATGCCGCGCGGGTGAACGACAAGGGGACTGGCTTCGGGAACCGAAAACCACCACGCGGCGGCGACCGGTGATTCATGAGATCGCCGCCGGGTCGTCCGGCGAGGCCCCTCCGTCGGCGTACCGCCGGAGGAGGCGGAACCACCGGACCGGGGCACAACCGATGGGCCATCACCGTCGCACCGGCCCACCCCGGCGATTCCGGCCCATGCGGCCGGTACGCCAACGCGCCGCCATTCCATCCCGCCGTGCCAGCAGGCAACACCATCCGCTCCGGGCGGCGGCGCCCGCCGCTCACGAATCCACGTAGAAAACCCGCCACAGGTGTGGTACAGGACCACAGTCGGTTGAAAATCCGGAACGACCCAATCCGCCCCACACTCCCACCACGTCCCTTGCCGGGTCCGATTCCCGCATCAGTCACCGACCACCAACAGCCCCTGTAGTTCAACGGATAGAACGGAGGTTTCCTAAACCTTAAATCTGGGTTCGATTCCCGGCGGGGGCACATGTTTGATAATCAACCCTCTGAAAAACTCTCAGGGTTTGGGCAGGAATCGATAGAATCTCCGGTGGAAGCGCTCCTACGGTCCCTGCCCACACGCGACCAACGTCCTTTGGGACTCACGATCCAGGAGGAGCTCTTCGTCATGTACTATTGGTTTCGTCGTGGGATGCCCGGGGGCGTCTTTGGTCCAAGGGGAGAAGGATCGGCGGCTCACGCGTACGGACGCATCTACGGCCGGTCCCGGCGGCTCAAATGGAGCAGCGCCAAAAGTGCCGGCGCCCGCCTCGCCCGCCGCCCGTGGGTACGCGCGGCATGGTTCCTGGACCGCCGGCTCCAGGGTACGGGCAGGCGTCTTCATTGGCCGGACGACATGCGGAGCGCCTGCCACACCTGGATCCAGCCCATCGTCGAAATGGACGCGGCTTTCGACAGATCCTGGCCGTGCGACGTCGCCCACGCTATCCGTCACGCGCACACCGTCTGGGAGGCGAAGGACCGTTTGACCAAGTTGGAGCGGTTCGCTGGTCGAGAAAAACGAGGCTGAGTCGGAGCCAGCGATGGCCGGCGCGGCGGGGCCAGGACGACTCGGTGAATGATGGTGTAGGGAGTTTGCCGCGATTTGGGCGCCGGCCCGCGTGTTAGCTTTGGGTTATGGGGTCGGCCGGGAGGGCGAAGGGGAGGGCAAGGCCTGAGTGGTCGACGGCACTGCCGATCCCTCAACAAGCCGACCACTGCACCTC
>JALRGF010000199.1 GCA_023253495.1 Verrucomicrobiales bacterium | reverse complement strand
AAGCGGAGCAGTCGCTCGAGCGCGATTATTCGCGCTTACGGCTTGCCGAGACGCGCTATCGACTCTTGCTGCAGTCGAGCACAGATCCGATTTTGATCGTTGATGCCGCTACCCAAAAAATCGTCGATTTCGGACTCGCCCTGGTGCAGGGCGACATCGACCTGTCCGATGAGGTCTGGGCCACCCCGTTTTATGTGCCGCCGGAAAAGCTGCAGGGCGAGCCGGACACGTACCGGGGCGACATGTATTCGCTCGGCGCGTCGCTCTTTCACGCCCTCGCCGGACGACCGCCCTACGCCCGCGACACCAACAACATCGAGGAGCTCAAACGCATCAAAAGCTTCCCGGTCCACCTCCGTCCGGCCGCCCCCGGACTTTCCGACGAGACCTGCGCGATCATCGACCGCCTGCTCTCCCGCAAACCGGAACACCGGTACCGCAGCTACGACGAACTGCTCGAACACTTCCAGTACGCCCGGGACACGCTGCGCGCGCGCGCGAAACAACCGGCGGCGGCCCCGTGGCGCCGGTGGGTTGAACACCACGGGGCCTGGGCCGCCGCCGTCGCGCTCGGGCTCGGTCTGGCGGTGGTACTGACCGCGCGCCGACCGGATTCCGGAACGGCATCGGAGCCGCCACCAATGACCGGCCGCCCGGACGCGGCGGTCGGCGAGTCCGCCACCGCGCGGTACCTGCAGGCCCGGGAAAACCTGCGAGACGGGCTGGTGCCGCGGGCCCGCAGCGGGTTTGAGGAGCTGGCCAATGCCCGCACCACCCGCCAGCCGACCCTGAGCTGGGCGCTCGTGCACACCGGCCTCTGCGCCCTGCTCCAGCAGGAGGTCGAACCGGCCCGCCGCGCCTTCGCCCGGCTCGCCGACCTCGCGCTCGCCCCGCCGGTCGGCCGGGAGGTCGACGACCCCGCCCTCAATCGGTTTTTTGCCAACCTCGGCAGCGCGCTGGCCCGCACCGGCCGGGTGGCGGCCGACGAGGACGACCGCTTCACCGGCCCCGGCCTGCACGGGCTCGGGCAGCTGCCGCTCGGGTTGCGTGCCTGGGCCGACGGCCAGCCGGCCCGCGCGGAGGCCCTGCTCCGTCGGTTCACCGAGTTCGTGCCTCCGGCCCAGTACGAATGGATCCAGGGGTACCACCGGCTGGCGGCTCCGTATCTCGCGGATTTCGAAGCCCTGCGAAAACTGCCGGCCGTGGCCGAAACCGCCGACGCCACCGCCCATGAAAAGGCCATTGCCGAAACCCAGGAGCTGCTCGCCGCCATGAAGGTGCCCGGCGGACCGCTGCGCCCGCAGATGGAAGCTCACGCTGATCAGCTCCGCCGCCGCCTCGCCCAGCGCCGGCGCGACCAGGAGGAACAACTGAGCGCCAGCACGACCGCGCAGGCGCGCGAGGAAGCCGCCGCCCTTGAGCGCGCGCTTGAGCAGATCGACCCGCTGCGCGCCAGCTATGCGTTTGCCCGCGGCGTCACCGTGCTGCATTCCCTGAGCCCGTGGACTCCGTCGGCGCAAGTCCGGGTATCCGACCAGGTGTTCCTCTGGCAGGCTGCGGAGGATTTTCTGCGGTTGCTGGCCGAGGACCTGAACACGCACGGATTCGCCGGCACTCTGGAACGCCGCCCGCCGCTCCCGCCGGTAGCCGGAGCCACCATCTCCCGCGCCTCCCGGACCACCTGGCTGGTGCGCGCCGGCAAAATCGAAACCACCCTGCCGATTTCCGCCACCACCCCGGCGTTTCTCATCGCTCTTGGCGAAGGATTTGTCGATCGCGTGAGCGACTCCGACGGGTACTACCGACGCCGCGAGGGGCTGGTGGCTTTCGCGCAGCTCGCGGGCATGGGTGATTACGCGCGCTTCGCCGGGGAAATCCTCATGCGCGAGTCCCCCGCGTTCCGCGACCGATGGACCCGCCTGACGGCCGCCGGGCCCCCGCCGTGAACTGCGCCCCCACCCCTCAGGCATCGAGAAACTCCCAGTGCCGGAAGGTCGCCGCCTGCCCGGCAGGCCGGCCGCCTGTGTCGACCACATTCCAGACCGTGGCCCGCGCGATACGAAACCGGCGGCCGGCGCGGGAAATGCGCACCCCGGAATAGTCGTCGATGAATCCATGAGCGGAAACCGCGGCCAGCAGGCGCGCGCGCTCGGCACGTTCCGGAGCTTCGGCGGTCAGACGCGACGGGGTGCGCGTCAGTTCCTCCCACGACATTTCCCAGAGCGCCAGCGCGGCCGCGTTCCCGTAGTGGAGCACCGGGTCGTCCTCGGTGCCATGGGAAACCACAACAAAAGGCGCCTCAAACAACACGCGCGCCTGATCCCGCTGACCGGCGGCCGCGGGCAGCAGGTCGCGGCCGGTAAACCGGCGATGACTCTCCATGAGCATCACGCTGTGCGCGATGATGCGTTCGTCGTCCCAGGGCGCCGACATGACCCCAAACACAGATCGCGCCCGCCCGGCCGGCAAGGGAAATCGATGGATCGTGGATCCTTCTTCCATGGGTGGCGGCGCCAGCGGGTTTCGCGTCGCCGGCTTGGCGCCAGCCCGGCCCGGGGCGCGGCCGGCGCTTCCGGCCCGGGATGTCCGTTGCGCGGACCGGAGCGGGGGGGTAGGCTGCGGGTTTGATAAGTGACCTGCCGATGACCGTGCCCGAGTTCACCCCCGCCGAACTGCTGGATCTGACCAGCCAGCTTTTTCCGCTGCTGGCCGGGCCGGACATGGAGCTCTCGCCGATTCTCAAAGGCGGATCCGACCGCCGGTACTACCGCCTCCGCCAACACGGGCGCCCGCTGCAGATGATTCTGGTGCGCTACACCGACGCGCGCGCTGACAACGCCTGTTTTTTTCCGGCCACGGAAATCCTCATGGCACACGGCGTGAAGGTGCCCCGGGTGTTTCATCACGATGCCGGCCGGAAACTGGCCTGGATCGAGGACCTCGGCGCGCTGGACCTCTGGGCGGTCCAGGAAAGCCCGTGGCCGGAACGCCGGCGGCTCTATGTCCGCACGCTTGAAGAAGCCGCCCGGCTCCACCGCATGCGGCCGGAGGATCTGCCCGCGGACAGCCTGGCCCGGCTGATGAGCGGGTTCACCGAGGATCTGTATCTCTGGGAACAGAATTATTTCTTCGACAACTTTGCCGCGCACTTCTCCGCGGTGATGCCCGCCGAGGTCACGGCGGTACGCGCCTCGGAGGCGCTGGCCTCGCTGCGCCGTGAACTCGGTGCGCTCCCGCGGACGTTCATCCACCGGGACTTCCAATCGCAGAATGTCATCCTCCGCGAGGACGGGCCGTATTTCATCGATTACCAGGGGCTGCGCCCCGGACGGCCCGAGTACGACGTGGCCTCGCTGCTGTACGACCCGTATGTCGCCTTCACGCCGGGTCAGCGCGATGAATTGTGGGCCGAGTACAAGGCGTTGCGGGCCGGCGACCCCGGCTGGGAAACATCGGATCATCGATTGGCACAGTGCGCGGTGCAGCGGCTGATGCAGGCGCTGGGCGCCTACGGCAATCTGGCCTTCAATCTCGGACGCCCGGAGTTCCGCGAACACGTCCCGCGCGCGGTGGAAAACCTCACCCACGTCATCAACCATTCCGGGGTCGCCACCGAACTCCTGCCGCTGCTGAACGTGCGCCCGGACGTGCTGAAGTGAGCGGTCCGCCTCAGGCGCGGCGTCATTCCCCGCGCAGGTCGTAACACAGCAGTCGCCGCCCGGCGCCGGTGATCCGGTCTTCCTCGTTCTGGCAGACGTAGAGCAACCCGCGGCTGAGGGCGGGCAGCGTCCAGGCACCGGCGGGAGCGGTGAAAAGCTGGGCGGTGGCGCGTTTTTCGGCACCGGCCGGAGTGAGGTCGAGCCACGCCAGGGTGCCCCATTCGCCGAGTGCGAGGAACCCGCCGTCAACGCGGAGCAGGCTGCCGCGCATGAAGCCGACGGACAACGAGCGACCGCCCTGGTCGGCGGGCAGGGTGATATCGTGGTCGAGTCTGGTGTGCCAGAGACGGGTGCCGGTGGCGGCGTGGTGGCAGACGAGTTCGGCGGAGCGTTCTTTTTCGCCGGAGAACGCATACAGGTGGCCGTCGTGAAAGACCGGGGTCATCCAGTGGCAGGCCAGATCCTCGTTTTTCCAGATCGTGTTGAATGACCCGTCAGGCTGGGCTTCCACAAGGGCACTGCCGTTGGTCTCGCTGCCGGTGTCGATGTACGCCTGGGTGACAAGCACGCGGTTCGGTCCGCAGAGGACGGGGGCGGAGGCATTGACGGAGGTGTAGCGGCGGGCGCGCCAGAAGAATTTTCCGCTGACAGTGCCATCGGCCGGGTCGATCGAGACCAATCCGCCTTGTGAGTCCATGGATTCCGTGCCCTCACCGCCCTGGAAAATCAGGACGCGCGGCCGCCCGTGCAGCACCACCGGAATCGGAGAAGAATAACTCTGACCCCAGCCGGTGCGCGCAAACCATTTCACGGCCCCGGTGGCCGCGTCAAAAGCGGCCGCATCGCGTCCGTCGGTGCCACCAAGATCGCAGAGGACCAGGCCATCGCGGACCAGCGGAGTAGCACCGGAACCGAAGAAATACGGCGGCACCCCGTACTCTTTGGCGCAATCTCGCTGCCAGAGCACCCGCCCGGTGGCCAGGTCCAGGCAGCTGAGCACCGAAGTCACTCCGAAAGTGAAGACGCGCCCACCGTCGATGACCGGGCTGGCGCGCGGGCCGTCGCTGTACCCGAATCGGTCGCGGTAATTCACCTCATAGGCATGGGACCAGAAGCGCCGCCCGGTCCGCGGGTGCAGGCAATCGATCGTCTCGCGGTCGCCCACACGATGAAAGAGGACAAGCCGGTCGCCGACAATCGCCGGCCCGGCGTAGCCACTGCCTTTTTCGACCTCCCAGACCAGCGGCGGGCCGGCGGCGGGAAAGTCGTGGCGCAGACGGGTTTCGGCGGATACCGGGGCCTCCTGTGCGCCGAGGAAGCGCGGCCAGTCGGTCGTCACCGCACCTTCCGGCAGCGGCCGCGGCTCAGCGTGAAACACATGGCCGGGCCACGCGGCGCCGTCAGCAGCCGTTTCCGCGAGACCGGCAGACGACAGGCCGAGCCACAGCGGGAGCAGAAAAAGCGGAATCAGTCGGACCATCCCTCATTGAACCCGAAATCGGCCGCCCCTGCAATCGCCGCGCACTCCGGAAGGGGAGAAATGAGCGGCAGGGCGGACGACGGCACCTGGCGGAAGCCGGCGCGGAACCGTTGGCAGCACCGCGCTAATGACGGCAGAGGACAGGGTGCGGGCGCGGGCGGATCAGGTTGCACCGTAGGCCGGGCGTTTGTTTGATGATCGACCAGACCGCTGAATCCATCCGATAGTGAAGCCGATCAGGCGTTTGAGCGCCTCATTCCGAATTCCGCCCACTCCGAAACCGATGCCCCCGATGACTTTCCCATCCACCCGGACCCCGCACGTCCGGCCCCTCATTTCCCGGCCTGCCGCGGTGGCTGTGGCTCTCGCTCTGGCGTCCACGGCCTCCGCCGCCGCCGCCGACCCCGATGCCTCGCTGGTGCGGGAGAGCGGGTGGCAGTCGCCCGAGCAGCAGGCCACCACTTTCTCGCTGCCACCCGGGTTCTCGATCGGCCTGTTTGCAGCAGAACCGATGATCCACAAGCCGATCAATCTGGCCTTCGATAAACGCGGACGGCTCTGGGTCAGCTCAAATACCGAATACCCGTTCCCGGCCGCCCGCGACCGCTGGGAAGAGGAGACCGGCCGCCGGGTGCGCGACAGCCGCGACGCCATCAAGATCCTCGAGGACACCGATGGCGATGGCCGCGCGGACCGGGTCACCGATTTTGCCGACGGCCTGAACATCCCGATCGGCGTGCTCCCGTACAAAAACGGCTGCATCGCCTGGAGCATTCCCAACATCTGGTACCTCGCGGACAACGACGGCGACGGAAAATGCGACGAAAGGAAAATCCTCTTCGGTCCGCTCGGGTACGAAAGAGACACCCATGGCAACATCGCCAGCCTGCGACTCGCACCGGACGGCTGGGTCTATGCCACCCACGGGTTCAACAACGTCTCGCGCCTTGAGGTGCGCCCGGAAAACCGCACAACTCCCCATGACCCGGCCGCCCCGAAAAAGCCGACCCCGAGTTATCAAAATGCCACCCAACCGCGGGAACAACTCGATTGGGGAAACTCGCTCGAGCTCCAGTCCGGCAATGTGTTCCGGTTCAAGCCGGACGGCTCGGCGGTGGAAATCTGGTCGTGGGGCCAGGTGAATCCATTCGGTCTCAGCTGGGATTCGTGGGGGAACCTGTATTCGGCCGACTGCCATTCCAACCCGCTGACCCAGGTGATCCGGGGCGCGGCGTATCCGAGTTTCGGGCGGCCGGACTTCGGTCTCGGTTTCGGTCCGGTGCTCTGCGAACACAGCCATGGATCCACCGGCATCTGCGGACCGCTCTATCTCGACGGCGGCGTCTGGGGAGCCGACTGGGACAACCGCATGCTCGTCTGCAACCCGGTCACCTCGCGCATCAACCACGACATCATCCAGTTCACCGGAGCCACCCCCCGGGCCGTCGAACAACCGGATTTCCTGACCACGACTGACCTGTGGTTCCGGCCGGTCGACATCCAGCTCGGACCTGACGGCGCGCTCTACATCGCGGATTTTTACAACAAGGTGATCGGCCACTACGAGGTCGACCTCAATCACCCCGGGCGCGACCGGACCAGCGGACGCATCTGGCGCGTGGTCAAAGACGGCGTGTCGTCGGACCGGCGCCAGCCAGGTCCTGACCAGCGCCTCGCGCAGGCGATTCGATTCGGCACCGCGACCGAGACGCCGGACCCGTCCGGGCTGCCGGCCGTCACCGCCCGGATTCTCGCTGAACGTTGGTTCAGCGGGCCGGCGGATCAGGTGCCGGTGGCCACGGCCGCCCGCCTCTGGCATCATGCGCATCCGGCGGATGCCAGCCTGCGCCACACCCTGCAGCTCGCTCTCCGCCACGCGCTCACCAGCCCGCAGGCCTTTGCCGGGCTTCCGACCGAAGGGCCGTCAGCCTCCGAAATCGCCGTGCTGGCCCGCACCATCCCGACGCCGGAAGCCGCAGGTTGGTTGCTCCAGCACCTGCGCAAAACCGACACCGGCGGTCCCGAGCTCGCCCGCTCACTGACCAGCCTGGCCCGCACCCTGCCTGCCGCCGACGTGCCCGAGTTGATCACGCTGGTCCGGGCGCGGTTCGCCAACGATGCGGCCGCCCAGGCCGACCTCGTGCCGGCAGTCATCAACGGACTGGCCGAGCGCGGGATGTCGCCGGATGCGGCCGTCTTCGGCTGGGCCCAGGACGTGGCGGTACGGCAGCTCACCTCGCTCGGCGAGGCGGCCACACCGGATTGGGAAGCGCTGCCAAACTCGCTGGTGCCCGGTCTGCCCGCTTCCGCCCCGCCCTGGGGCTCCCAGAAACGCCCGTGCTCAGATGGGACCACGATGGTCACGATTTCCAGCTTGCCGCAGCCCGGCGGCGACTGGGAAAAGCGGACCGGGGTGCTGCGGTCGCGCCCCTTTGCCATGCCGGAAACGCTCGGCTTCTGGCTTTGCGGCCATCGCGGGGCACCGGACCAGCCGGCGGGCGACGGCAATTTCGTCCGCCTGATCGACGCCGCCACCGGCGGGGAATTGGCCCGCGCCTACCCGCCGCGCCACGACACCGGGCATCCGGTCCGCTGGGAGGCGGCAGCATTACCGGAGCCGGTCGCTCCCGGCCGCCTCGTCCGCCTCGAAATCGTCGACGGCGAAACCGCCGATGCCTACGCCTGGCTGGCGGTCGGGCGGATCGAGCCGGCCGTGGTCGACGTCGCCGCCTTCGAAGCGCAGACGCGTACGCGCACGCAACTGAGCACGCTGGCCTCGCTGCTCCAGCACGCCGCGCCGCGCCCGCTGCGCGAGAAGCTGACAGCTTTCCTGCCTCCGCAGCCCCCTGCCCCGCCTCCGGTCATCACGCCGGATCAACGCGCCGAGCTCGACGCCCTGATCCGGAAACGCCTCGCTGATTTCCAAGCAGCCTCGCCCGACGCCGGGCGCGGCCGTCACGTCTTTGCCGCCCACTGCGCCAACTGCCACGCCATCGGGGGTCAGGGCGCGCTGGTCGGCCCGCAACTCGAAGGGGTCGGCACCCGCGGCGCCGCCCGGCTCATCGAGGACATTATCGATCCCAACCGGAATATCGATTCGAATTTTTACGTCCACCTCATCACCCGCAAGGACGGCACCGTGGTCGCCGGCCTCGAACGCGGCTCGGCCGGCGAAATACTGCTCTGCGTCGACGCCACCGGCCGCGAACACCGCATCCCCAAAGCCGAAATTGAGAAAAACGAGGTCGCCGGCCTCTCCCTCATGCCTGCCGCCTTCGGCCAATCCATCCCCGATGGCGACTTCCACGACCTCATCGCCTTTCTCCTCAACGACGAGCCACTCGAAGGACCTTAACCCAAGTTCCGCAGATGAGGAGGTGATTTTTGGCGGTCCCCTCTGGTGGGGTGCTCGGGCGGCCCGGGTTTTCTGCACTACACTTTGGAAAGCCCACAGCGTACCTGTCCCTCTATGGAAAGCCTACAGCGTGCCTGTCCCTCTATAAGCCTACAGCGTGCCTGTCCCTCTATGAAAGAAGGGCGTTTTGCAGGACGTTTGGGAGCCGGTCCGATTTTTGGACTTGCGAAAACTGCTTATTTGAACATTTACAGAGTATGGCTCTCCCGCGACTTCATGCCCCGGAATCGGTGGCGCATCCTGTGTACCACTG
>JALRGF010000127.1 GCA_023253495.1 Verrucomicrobiales bacterium | reverse complement strand
CCAGCGGCCGGCCCGCATCACCATCACCGCACCCGTCGACAACAACTGGCTCGGCTTCGACGTCACCCTGGTCAACGAGACCACCGGACAGCAGTTTCCCGCCGAGGTGGTCGTCGAGTACTACCACGGCTACAACGGCGGCGCCTGGAGCGAGGGTCGCCGCGACGGGCACACCGACATCCCCGCCGTGCCGCCCGGTCGCTACCACCTCGAACTCGAACCCCAGGGCGACCCCGCCATCACCCAAATGCCGTTCAAGGTCAGGGTGCAGCGCGGCGGCATCTTCGTGTCG
Organism: Verrucomicrobiales bacterium; assembly: GCA_023253495.1. GTDB lineage: Bacteria > Verrucomicrobiota > Verrucomicrobiia > Verrucomicrobiales > V1-33 > CAJBME01. The sequence continues at coordinate 3,267 of JALRGF010000127.1, read as the reverse complement.
AATTTCTTCCTGGTCCTGCTCGGCCTCGCGGCCTATCCCGTCTGGGTCGCCTGGCGCCGGGTCGCCTTTGAAACCGAACGCTGGCAACAGAGCGACTTCACCCCATGAAACACCCGATCTACCTCGCCTGGGCCATCCTGTTGACCGGGTTTCTCGCCATGGCCAACACCCGCGGCTGGAGCTTCCTGCATTCCGCCTCCCCACGCCAATGGATGCCGGGACTGCGCGGCTCCGGGCTTTCCCACAAATAACCAGCACCACGCCATGAACGGACTCGTCAATCCCTCCGACCTCGCCGCCTCGCTGATCTACTCGATCATCGGCATCCTCGTCTTCTGCACCGCCTTCATCGTCGTCGACAGGCTCACGCCCTACGACCTCTGGAAGGAACTCGTCGAAAAACAGAACAAGGCGCTCGCCCTGGTCGTCGCCGGCGTCGGACTCGGCCTCTGCATCATCATCGCCGCCTCCATCCACTGACCCGTGGCCGGACCGGATCCCACCACGCCCGACGCCGCCCCGCGGGCGGACGCGCGCTCGACCCGCTGGCTGCTGCTCGCGTCGGTCTTCACCATCGCGACCTGCGGCATCGTCTATGAACTCATCGCCGGCACCCTCGCTTCGTACCTGCTGGGCGATTCGGTGACGCAGTTCTCGACGGTCATCGGCGTCTACCTCTTTGCCATGGGCGTGGGCTCATGGCTGTCGCGATTCGTGCAGCGGGACGTGGTCGGCGTCTTCATCAGGGCGGAATTGCTCATCGGGCTGCTCGGCGGCTTCTCCGCGTTCCTGCTTTTCGCGCTCTTCGAGCAGGTCGCCTCGTTCCGCGTCGTCCTCTACGGCCTGGTCTTTGCCATCGGCACGCTGGTCGGCCTGGAGATCCCGCTGCTGCTGCGCTTGCTCAAGGATGAGCTGAAATTCGAGGATCTCGTCTCGCGGGTGCTGTCGCTCGACTACATCGGCGCGCTGGCGGCCTCCCTGCTTTTCCCCCTGGTGCTGGTGCCCAAGCTCGGACTGATGCGAGCGTCTTTTCTGTTCGGGCTGCTCAATGCCGGGGTCAGTCTGCTCGCCCTGCGGATGCTCCGCGACCAGCTGCGCCAGCCGCGGCTGCTGCTCGCGGCGGCCGTCTGCGTGCTCGCCCTGCTCGCCGGCGGGCTGCTGGCCAGCGAACGCCTGCAGGCGTGGACCGAACGCGCCGCCTACGCCGAAAACATCATCTACGCCCGCTCCAGCCCATACCAGAGAATCGTTCTGACCCGCCAGCAGGACGACCTGCGACTGTACCTCAACGGCAACCTGCAGCTCAGCTCGCGCGACGAATACCGCTATCACGAAGCCCTCGTGCATCCCGCCCTCTCCCTGTCCCCATCCCCGCGCCGCGTGCTCGTGCTCGGCGGTGGCGACGGCTGCGCCGTGCGCGAGGTGCTGCGCCACGCTGCGGTCGAGCGCGTGCAGCTGGTCGATCTCGACCCGGAAATGACCCGCCTCTTCGCCGGGCACCCGGTCCTGCAGCGGCTCAACGGCAACGCCCTGGCCTCGCCCAAAGTCACCGTGACCAATGCCGACGCCTTCACCTGGCTTGAGCGGGCCGACGACGACGGCCTGGCCTTCGACGCCGCCATTGTCGACTTTCCCGACCCCTCGAACTTTTCGCTGGGCAAACTTTTCAGCACCTCCTTTTATCAGCGCCTGCGCCGCGTGCTCACCGACCAGGCCGTCATCTCCGTGCAATGCACCTCGCCACTCGTCGCCCGAAAGTCGTTCTGGTGCGTCAACCAGACGCTGCAGGCCTCCGGCTTCGGCACCGCGCCCTACCACGTGTACGTTCCCTCCTTTGGCGAATGGGGGTTTGTGCTCGCGCAGCCCGGCTCCGGGGCTCTCGCTGTCACTGGCCCCCACACTCTGCCCGACGGCCTCCGCTTCCTCACCCCCGACGGCCTGTCCCAGGCGTTCACCTTCCCCCCGGACATGGCCGAACTCCCCGTCGGCGTGAACCGCCTCAACAACCAGATCCTCGTGCGCCACTTCGAGGAGGAATGGAGCCGGTATGCCCAGTAGCCGGCACCGGACGGGAGGCCCGATCCAGAATAATCCGGGAACGCTTTTCTCACCATGTCCGCCGCCCGGCGAGGCATCATGACCCATTGGTTTTTTGTGTCCTTTCCACCTCACAGCGCGCCTTCGGCAGGTGATCAATCCGGACCGACGGGCGCGCCGCCAGCCGGCGGCGCCCTCGCCCTGAGCCGTCGCGCATTTCTCGGCGCCGGCCTGGCCGCCAGCGCCTGCCGGCCGGACCCTCCGCGCTGGACCGGCGGCATCGTCGGGGCATCACACCAAGTCGGGCATCTGCTGCGCGACCGATCGTTCGCTCCGCCGGAATCCACGGAATCCGCCGACGTCATCGTGGTCGGCGGCGGCATGAGCGGGCTGATCGCGGCGTGGCGGCTCCAGCAGGCGGGGCGGCGCGTGCGGGTGCTCGAGCTGGAGGCTCAAGTCGGTGGCAACGCCGCCAGCGGGCGCAGCCCGGCCGCCGCACACCCGTGGGGCGCTCACTACGTGCCGGTGCCATCAGCCGAAATGACCGACGTCTGCACACTCTTCGCCGAGCTTGGCCTCGGCGCCCCGGGCGCATGGCGCGAGGAATTCATCTGCCACGATCCCGACGAACGCCTGTGGCGGCGGGGACGCTGGCAGGAAGGACTGGTGCCGGCCTACGGCGTGGAGGCCGCCGACCGCGACCAGCTCGCCCGGTTCCTCGCACGCATGGACAACTTCAAAAACCGCCGTGGCACCGACGGCCGTCGCGCGTTCGCCCTGCCGTCCGTCCATTCCTCGCGCGATCCCGAATTCACCGCTCTCGACTCGCTCACCATGGCCGCCTGGCTCGATCGCGAGGGATTCACCAGTCCCGAGGTGCGATGGCTCGTCGAGTATTCGTGCCGCGACGACTATGGCGCCGGCCTCGACACCGTGTCCGCCTGGGCGGGCGTGCATTATTTCGCCTCGCGCGGCTCCGACGACGTCTTTACCTGGCCGGAGGGAAATGGATGGATCGTCCAGCAGTTGCGCCAGCGGTTGGGCGACGCGCTCCGGCCTGGCCACCTGGTGACCTCGGTGACGCCCGAGGGCTCCGTGACCGCACTCGAGATGGCCACGCGACGGATGACGCAGTGGCAGGCGGATCATGTCGTCTGCGCGGCCCCGCACTTCATCGCGCAGCGCCTCATCTCCGGTCTGCCGGCGGTCGCCGGCCTGGAATACTCACCC
>JALRGF010000652.1 GCA_023253495.1 Verrucomicrobiales bacterium | reverse complement strand
GCAGGTTGAACCCCGGGTAATCGATGAACACGACGGCATCCGGCCGCAGCGTTTCGATGCGGCGCAGCGTCCGGTGGAACATCCTCCGGAAATAGCCGTAGTGCCGGATGACCTCCCAGGCACCGAGCACGGCGGCGTCGGCCACCCAGTCGTCCAGGGTGTCGCCGGCCAGCGCACGCAGTTTCGGTCCGCCGAGGCCGTGAACCTCAAGCTGCGGGTGGCGGGCGCGCAAGGCGGCGACCACGCCGGCGCCGTGGGTGTCGCCACTGATTTCCCCGGCGATGACAAAAAGGCGGTTCACAGGCGGATGTGGGATAAATAAAAGTCGACCATCGCCGGCACGATGCGGCATGCGGACGTACGGGCAACCGGTGGCTGACCGGCGCGCGGTGGCGGGCGCGGGGCGGGGCGCATGCGTCCGGGTGCCGGCGTAATTTCCCGGTTGGTGGGTGCGATCTGTGCTAGGGTGCCCGTTCCGCCATGCTCACCATCCGCAAACTCGCCAAGAGCTTCAACAACCGCGTGCTGTTCACCGGCGCGGACATGACGATCAACTACGCCGAGCGCGTGGCGCTGGTCGGTCCGAACGGTGCGGGCAAAACCACCTTGTTCTCGCTCATCCTCGGTCGCGACACCCCGGACGCCGGCACCATTGAGCGCGACGAATACACCACCCTCGGCTACCTGCCGCAGGAAGGCGAGGCGGTCGGCGACGAAACCGCCCTCGACATCGCCGCGGGTCGCGGCGCCGGACTGCACGAACTCGAGACGATCCTGCGCGGACACGAAAAGGCCGGCACCACCCACGAGCCGGCCTATTTCGAAGCCCAGGCGAAATTCGAAGCGCTGCACCACCCGGAGGTCGAGGCCAAGGCGAAAAAAATGCTTCGTGGCCTGGGATTCAAGGAGGAAGACTGGCTGCGGCCGGCCCGCGAGCTCAGCGGCGGCTGGGTCATGCGCGCCCACCTTTCACACCTGCTCGTGCTCGAGCCTGACCTGCTCCTGCTCGACGAACCGACCAACCACCTCGATCTGATCTCGCTTCTCTGGTTCCAGCAGTACCTCAAAAATTACCCGGGTGCCCTGCTCATGATCTCGCACGACCGCGACTTCATGGACGGCCTGGTCGAGACGATCTACGAAATCGACGACGGCAAGCTGCTCCACTACACCGGCAATTACACGTCGTACCTCGAACAGAAGGAGGCGAACTACGAACGCGCCCTGGCCGCCTACAAGAACCAGCAGAAAGAAATCGAGGACCTTGAGGAATTCATCGACCGCTTCCGTTCGGTGTCGTCCAAGGCGGCCCAGGCGCAAAGCCGGCAGAAAGCGCTCGACAAAATCGTGCGGCTGGAAAAACCAAAGCCCCCGCGCCGCGTCTTCCGGTTCAACTTTCCCCAGCCGCCACGCAGCGGGCAGCGGGTCATCGCGCTGGAAGGCGTGTACCAGGCGTACATCGACGAACGCTGGATCTACCGAGGCCTCGACCTCGACGTCCAGCGCGGCGAGCGCACCGTGCTCGTCGGTCCGAATGGCGCGGGGAAATCGACACTGCTCAAACTGCTGGCCGGTGAAATCCCGTTCCAGAAAGGCGAGCGCAAGCTCGGCTCGCAGCTGAAGCTCGGCTATTTCAGCCAGCACCGCAGCGCCACCCTCGAACCCGAATGCACCGTGGTCGAGGAGGTCATGCGCGTCTGCCCGACTCTGCGCGAAGACGACGCCCGCGCCATTCTCGGCAGCTTCCTCTTCCGCCGCGAGGACGTCTTCAAAAAATGCAAAGTGCTTTCCGGTGGCGAAAAAAGCCGGCTCAACCTCGTCAAATTCCTCGTCGACCCGCCAAACCTCCTGCTCATGGACGAACCGACCACCCACCTCGACATTCACAGCATCGAGGGCCTGACCCAGGCGCTGCTCAAATACGAGGGAACGCTCGTCTTCATCAGCCACGACGTGCACTTCATCCGCTCCGTGGCCACCAAGGTGCTCCACATCAACAATGGCACCGTCACCCCGTACGCCGGCGGATACGACTATTTCATGGAAAAAACCGGCGCCCTCGACGCGCGCGCGGCCGTCACTGCTTGAGGAGACGCGGAGGGTGCGGTGACGCGGGGGTTTCCCGCGGAGGCGCGGGGCACGCGGAGAGGGACGGGGGGTTCCCGCGGAGGCGCGGGGCACGCGGAGGGGGTAAGATTCCGAAGTTTTGGGTTTTCAGGATGTTCCCCCCTCTGCGCCTCAGCGTCTCAGCGGGGTACCTTCTCCCCTGCACCTCAGCGTCTCAGCGGGGTCCTTCTCCTCTGCGCCTCAGCGTCTCAGCGAGGTACCTTCTTGCGATGGCCGGGCTCTGCGGGAGACCACGCGTTTCAGGGAGGGGGCGGGTGGCGGACGATGTGGCGGGTGCAGTACGCTTCCTGGCCGAAGAGGGTGGCGACCGGCTCGAAGACGGCGGGGTTGTCGAGCAGAGCCATGATTTCCGGGAACGACTGGCGGGCGAGTTCGCGTTGTCCGAAGATGACGATGAAATCGCGCCCCGAGCCGGCGGCTTCGTCCATCAGCTGGCGCAACTGGGTGACGTTCTCGAATTCGCGCACGCCGGGGTCGTAAATGGTGTTGCGCATGAGGAAACCGGCGGTGAGCACGTGGCGGTGGTATTCCGGGTGGCGCGGGTTGATGACCGGCTGGATGCGCCAAGACGCTTCGCGGTTCGGTTCGATCGGGTGCTGGCGGAGGTGGGCGCGGGCTTCGGTGCCCGTCAGGGCGAAGCCGCTCACGGCGGCGGCGGTGAGCGCGCTGCGGCCGGCGGGGGAGGCGGTCAGGCGGGCCGCGGCGGTGTCCACGCCGATGGCCATGAGCAGCACGACTCCGGGCACGGCCGCCATCAGATACCATGGGTAGAGCACGCTGCCGCTGATCGCGGCCTGGATGAGGATCACGGCGGGAGGGACGAGGACGGCCGGCAGCCACCAGCGGAAAAGCGGAGTGCGCCGCCAGACCGCCACCGCCCCGGCCGCCAGCGCTGCGGCGACAAGTACCCCGGCGAGCCCGACCGCCCACGGATGCTCCTGCCACGTCCGGACCCACGGCGTGAGCAGCGGGTTGGTGGCATCCGCGTCGTGCCAGACGCGGCCGGTCAGCATCGTGCCGAGCGCATCAATCCATCCGCCGTCGCCCGGCAACCCGCGCGCGCTCGCCCCCCGCATCCAGAAGTGCAGCTGGATCAGGTTGGGCGCAAAAAGCTGCCACCACAGCGCTCCGGCTGCCAGCGCGGTGAGCCCGCATCGCAGGAGCAGCGTGACCCGGTCGCGCCCGGCCCACCGGCGACCGCACACAACCGCGGCCACCGCTCCCAGATTGGCCACGGCCACCGCATGCAGGCTGAGCGGCCAGGTGTACACGAGCGCGAAATCAAGCACGGCTGCCAGCGACCACCACCGCCAGCGGCCGGTCTGCACCGCCCGTGCGAGCGCGATCACCAGCAGCGGGCCGAGGGCGAGCAGAAATGCGTAGCCGCGCGCCTCGGCGGCATACCGCACGAATCCCGGGTGCAGCACGAGCAGCACCGCCGCCACCCAGCCGGCCCGCCGCCACCCAAATACCGCCCCCAGGCCGGCCACACTGAACACCGCCCCGATGCCCGCCAGCCACGCCGGCAGCCGCATCGCCCATTCGGAAAAATAAGCGGCGCCCGGGTCCGCCGACGGACGCGCCAGGAGACAGTGCGAGACCCGCGACACCACGCTGAACAACACATGGTTGTTCGGTGTCCGGAAATTGAAGAAGGCATCGCCCCAGGTCGCCTCGTCAAAAGTCAGACGGCCATCGTCGCCGGCATGATACTGGCCGACAATAAACTCCCGCAGCGTGCGCGCCTCGTCACCCCAGAGGCTCTGGCCGAGCCGCGGCGCGTTCGACCACGCCGAGAGTCCGGCCACCACAGCCATGGCGGCCCACCCGATCCGCCGCACCCGCGGTGCCTCCGCCAGCGGACTTCCCGCCCCGCCGCCAGACGGTTCCGGCCCGCGCTCGGGACTGACCGGACCGTCCAGCGGCCGGCGCGCCCACGGCACGACCGCAGCCGCAGCCAGCGCCAGCCAGCCGTTGAGAAAGGCGGCGCGCGGCAGCCAGACACGGGTGACGGTCCGCCAGTGCGGCGGCTTGCTCCCGCTCCACTCATCCACACGCTCCTCCGCCTTGCGGCCGGGCGCGGCCCGGTCGGCATACACAAAGCACGCGGCCGCCACCGCCAGGAGAACTGCGATCGTGATCGCCGTGCCCCGGGTCAGCCGCGGAAGGCGCGCGTTCATGATGCGGGGGTGGCCGACGCCTTTTTCCGGCGCTCGAGAGCGGCGGCGATGAAGCCGTGGAAGAGCGGATGCGGCTTCGTCGGTTTGCTGAGAAACTCCGGATGGAACTGGCTGGCGATGAAAAAAGGATGCTTCGGCAGCTCGATGATTTCCGCCAGATGACCGTCCGGCGAAGACCCGGAAACCACCAGCCCGCACGCTTCCAGCCGCTCGCGGTAGTCCGGATTGAACTCAAACCGGTGGCGGTGCCGCTCGTGGATGGTCGCCTGTCCGTAAAGCCGTGCCGCCAGCGTGCCCGGCCGCAGGTCGCACGGGTACGACCCCAGCCTCATGGTACCGCCCTTCTTGGTGACGGTCTTCTGCTCCTCGAGGATGGCGATGACGGGATGCGGTGCATCGGTTTCAAATTCCGTGCTGTTCGCTCCTTCCAGGCCGCAGACGTGCCGGGCGAATTCGATGGTCGCGATCTGCATGCCCAGGCAGAGGCCGAGGTACGGCACCCGGTGCTCGCGCGCATAGCGCGCCGCCACGATCTTTCCTTCGATGCCCCGCTCGCCGAATCCTCCCGGCACCAGAATGCCGTCGATGCTCGACAGCTCCGGCGCCGTGCCCGTCTCCTCCAGCACCTCGGCCTCCAGCCGCACCAGCTCGATTTTGGTGTCGTTGGCCGCGCCGGCGTGGGTCAGCGCCTCGTAAACCGATTTGTACGCGTCCTGCAGCTCGATGTATTTTCCCACCACCCCGATGCGCACGTGGTGGCTCGGGCGGATCAGGTGCTCGACGAAGGCGGTCCACTCGGTCAGGTCCGGCTCCGGGGTGGTCAGCCCGAGGTATTCGCAGACCAGGGCATCCATGCCCTCGCGCCGCAGCACCAGCGGCAGTTCGTACACACTGTGGTCAACGTCCACCTCCTCGATGACCGCGTCCGGACGCACATTGCAGAAAATGGCCAGCTTCTCGCGCAATTCCCGGTCAATCGGCCGCTCGGTCCGGCATACCAGGATCTGCGGCTGGATGCCGATCTCCCGCAGCTTGGCCACCGACTGCTGCGACGGCTTTGATTTCAGCTCACCGGCCGCCTTGATGTACGGGACCAGGGTGACGTGGATGAAGAGTACATTGTCGCGCCCCGCCTCGATGGCGAACTGCCGCAGCGCCTCCAGAAACGGCAGCCCCTCGATGTCGCCGGTGGTACCGCCGATTTCCGTGATGATGACGTCGGCACCGGTCGCCTCGCCGACCTCGCGGATGCGCGACTTGATTTCGTTGGTGACGTGCGGGATGACCTGGATCGTCTTGCCGAGGTAATCGCCCCGTCGCTCCTTGCGCAGCACCGTCTGGTACACCTGGCCGCTGGTCAGGTTGTTGAGGCGGGTCAGCGGCTGGGAGGTGAAGCGCTCGTAGTGCCCGAGGTCCAGGTCGGTCTCCGCTCCGTCGTCCAGCACATACACCTCACCGTGTTCATATGGCGACATGGTGCCGGGGTCGACATTGAGATACGGGTCGAATTTCTGCAGCACCACTTTCAGCCCGCGCAATTCCAGCAGCGTGCCGAGCGAGGCGGCGGTAAGCCCCTTGCCCAGCGAACTGACCACCCCGCCCGTGACGAAAACATATTTGATGTGCCGCATGGACGATCAAAGCCGCCGCCGCGGGGGGTGTCAAATCGGGCCCCGGACTTCCGCGGCGGCGGTCAGACCGCTGGGCGGCTCCGACAGGCCGTTGTGTTCCACGCTGGAGAGGTGGACGGCGTGGCGGATCAATTCGGCCGGTGTGCGCAGGCCGAGTTTACGGCGGATGTTCAGGCTGTGGGTTTCCACTGTTTTGGCGCTCAGGCCCAGGCCGGCGGCCACCTCGGCATTGGTCTGCCCGGCCCCGAAGAGACGGAAAACTTCGAATTCGCGGTCGCTGAGACCATTCAGCGGGTGGGCTTTCATCGTGCCACCGCCAGCCATCTCGAGAAGCCGGGTAGTCGTTTCCGGACTGAACGCCATGCCGCCGCGCAACACCACCCGCGCCGCCTCCACCAGGCGTTCCGATCCGGCGCTCTTGCTGCAGTAGCCGCGCGCGCCGGCCCTCAGGGCGCGGCCGGCGTACAGCGACTCGTCATGCACCGAAAAAATGAGAACTGGCAGTTCCGGCCAGCGGGCCCGGATATCTTTGGTCAGCTCCAGTCCGTCGCGGCCCGGCATACCGATGTCCGTGATGACCAGGTCAGGCTGCAGGCGTTCGACAGCCTCGAGAGCGGCTGACGTCTGCGCCACGGCGCCGCAGACTTCAAGATCAGCGGTGGCCCCCAGCCACAGAGCGACCCCGTCGCGGACCACCACATGGTCATCCACCAGCAGAATGCGCTTTCGCAAAGGGGAGTCGGAAGAGGATCTCATGGCGTGTGTGGCAAGGTTTTCACGCTGCCCCGGAGACCGGTGGAAAAAACTCAGCAAAATGCTGAGTGTGGCGGACCGGTGCGACCACATGTTTCTGACTGTTGATCCGGTACCGCGGTCTCCGGCTCATCCCGGCGCGGCTTGAGATCGCCGTCTCCTCCGCGACATGTCCCCGTTTCCCTGGAAAAACACGCTGCTGGTCACGGTGGCCGCCGGTCTGGGACTGGTCAGCCTGCTGGTGACCGTGACGCTCTCGCTGCGCCTGCAGGAGCGCATCCTTGAGGTCCAGGGGGTGCGGGATTTGCGCCGTCAGGTGAGCCTGCTCGGCAACGCCCTGCGGGAGGCGGAAGCGGCTCAGCGCATGTTCGTCATCACCGGGGACGAGGCGCACCATGTCATCTTCGCCGCCGTCCGAGACGCCATCCCGCGACGCTGGCATGGCCTGGAGGATGCGGCTGCGAGGGTGCCCGGAGCCACGCCCGACCTCGGCGCCCTGCGCTCCACCGCCGACATGGCCCTGGCCTCCCTCGAAGACACCGCCGCGGCCCGCCGGTCGGCGGGCCGCGATGCTGCCATGGAACGCGTCCAGTCGGGCCTCAGCGAGAAGCAGCTCGTCGCGGTGCACATGGAGCTGGAGGCGTTGACCGAGCAGCTTGAGCAACGGACCGAGAAGGAGACGCGCTCACTGGCGGTTGCCGAATCGCGCGGCCGCGCGGCCAGCGTGGGCGCGGGCCTGGTCGCGCTTGGGGTCGGCGCGCTCGGCGTCTGGCAGTGGTGGTGGTCGCTGCGCCACTACCGACGGCAGCTGGAACTCGCTGCCGAAAAACAACGGGCCGAGCAGATGGCCCGCGACAAGGGTGATTTTCTCGCCGCCATGAGCCATGAGGTCCGCACCCCGCTCAACACCATCCTCGGCATGAGTGACCAGCTCGCCGCCGAGCTGCCCGCCGGCCCACCCGCTGAAAAAGCGGAGGCCGTGCGTACCGCCGCCCAGACCATGCTCCAGCTCGTCAACGACCTGCTGGACCTCTCCAGGCTTGAGGCCGGCCGGCTCGAACTCCTCTGCTCGGCTGTGCCGGTGTCCGCTGAACTGGAGTGGCTCGACCGGCTGCTCGGGCCCCAGGCTGCTGCCTCCGGAGTTGCGCTCGACCTTGCTGCCGCCTCCAATCTGCCGCCGGTCCTCTGGCTCGACGGCGGGCGCTTCCGCCAGATCCTCGTCAATCTGACCGCCAACGGCCTGAAGTTCACGCCCCGGGGAGGACGCGTGCAAGTGCGTCTGGAGCGCTCGGAAAGCGTCCTCGGTCCCGAGCTCGTGCTGGAGGTGAAGGACACCGGCATCGGCATCGCTCCGGAAGCGCACGCCCGCATCTTTCAGCCTTACGTGCAGGGGGGATACCGCGAGCCGGACGGACGGGGACAGGGCGTCGGACTCGGTCTTGCCATTGTGCGCCAGCTGGTCGGCTTGATGAGCGGCACCATCAGCCTGCAGAGCCGCCCGGGCGCGGGAGCCACCTTCCGGGTGCTGCTGCCGCTGCGGGAGCCGCCGGTCGCGGGAGCGGCACCTGCCCGCACCGGCATTCCTGCCGCCGCCGCCTCGACCGAGGTCCGGCGGATGGCCGGACTGCCGCTGCGAGGAAAACACGCGGCGCGCCTGCGCGGGATCATGGACGACCTGTACCCGCCGGCCTCCGCCACCCACAGCACCGACGACGTGAAGCGCCTGGCCGATGCTCTGGCCGATCTGAGCGCGGCCAGCGGCTGCCGCGCCCTCGGGGAGGAGGCTGCCCGGCTCGAGGCTGCCTCGACGTCGTTTGCGCTGACCGAGCTTTCGAGCGCTCTCGCCTCGCTCCCCCGCCGCGTGCCCGTCCTCGAACCCGACCCGGAAACGTCCCGATGACCGCATCCATTCAACCTCCATCGGCGCCTCCGTCCCGGCCGTGCGGCTGCATCCTGGTGGTCGACGACCAGCCGGCCAATATCCAGACGGTCGGCACGCTGCTGCACGCCGAGGGCTATGACGTAATGAGCGCGACCAGCGCGGAGCAGGCGCTGCAACGGCTGCGGGCACGACGTCCGGACCTGCTGCTGCTGGACATGATGATGCCGGGCACGAGCGGTCTGGAGCTGTGCCGGGTGCTGACAGCGAAGCCGTCGCTGGCCGACGTGCCGGTCATTTTCCTGTCGGCGGCCGACGAGGTCGGGCTGATCACGGCGGCGCTGGAGGCGGGGGCGGTCGATTACGTCACCAAACCGTTCCGCCGCGCCGAACTGCTCGGTCGCATCCGCACCCACATCGCCCTCAAGGCGGCTCGCGACGCCCTCGGGCGACTCGCGGAGGAAAAAGACGAGCTGCTCAACCTGATGGCCCATGACCTGAAAAACGGCCTGGCCGCCATCCGGCTGCACGCGGAATTTCTCGCGCGCCACGCCGCAGACCTCGAGCCATCGGCCCGGCACTGCGTCGACACCCTGACCCACGAGGCGGCGCGGTTGTCCGACTGCATCGGCGAGCTCCTGTCCAGTCAGGTGTCCGGTCCGCAGCCGCTCCGGCTCGCCGCCCTCGACCTCGTGGCCCACGTGCGCGAGGCGGTCGACGCCCACCGCGCATTGGCCGAGGCCAAGGGCCAGTGGCTCGACCTCGAAATCGCCGCAGCCGCGCCGTGTCCGGTGCTGGCCGACGCGGCGGCGCTGCGGCAGGTGCTGGACAACCTGCTTTCGAACGCGACCAAGTTCTCCCCGCCGGGCCGTCCGGTGCGCGTGGAGGTGGAGCCGGCGGGAGGCGACGACGGACCGTTGGTCCGGGTGCGGGATCAGGGGCCGGGATTCACGGAAGAGGACCAGCGGCTGGTCTTTCGGAAATACGGACGGCTTTCGGCCAAACCGACCGGTGGTGAAACGAGCACGGGGCTCGGACTGAGCATCGCCAAACGGCTGACCGATCGCATGGGAGGGAGGCTCGCGCTGCAATCGCAGCCCGGCCAGGGGGCAGTTTTCACCATGCGACTGCCGGCCGGGGCGGGGGAGCCGGAGAGGTGACCGCAGGACTGTCATCGTCCGAGCCCTGAGGCCGATCAGCACCCTGCCGAGAACTGGCGCTCCCCCGCCTGATGGCCGGGGGCGGCGCGAGACGTCATGATTTTCCCGACGGCAAGAGATATCCCCGTCGCCCGCCATCGGCTTGCCGGCCGGTCCCATTCTGTCCCTAACCCCCCGGACCCATGAACACCCGCACCCTGCTCCTCGCCTGCGAAGACCCCGGCGACGCGGATCGCTTCTCCGCCGCTCTCCCCGTGCTCAACGACCAGGCCGCCTGCCGAATCGTGATCCTCCACGTCATCGAAAAGATCTTCCCCGTGGCCAGCCTGGCCTCGCTCGGCGGGGGATTGATCCTGCCGCCGCCGCCCGACGAGGCGGAACTCCAGTGGCAGGCGGCGCGGGCGGGCGAGGCGCGCCGCCAGCTCGCCGTGCTGCGCGACCGGCTGCCGGCGCGGTACCCGGTGAGCCTGCGGGTCGAGCACGGTCCGCCTGCGGAAACGATCTGCCGCGTGGCCGTCGAGGAGCAGGCCTCGCTGATCCTGCTGGCCAGCCACCGCCGCGGCTGTATCCGCCGCTGGTTGCTCGGGCGCACCGCGCGCCGGGTGGTCGACGCCGCCCCCTGCCATGTCGTGGTGCTCGGTCCAGGCGCCGGAGTCCCGCGCACCGGAGCGCGTTCGTCCGCCGGCGAAAAACCAAGGCGCCCAGCTCGGGCGCTCGCCCTGCCGCTCGCCGCGCCGCCCCGCGGGGCGTGAACCACCACCGTGCCGCCCATGCCCGAGGCTTCCCGTCCCCCGCGCCGCCGCCGCGCGCCTGTCCTTTCCAACCTTCCACCCGCCATCTGGCCCGCCCTCCAGCTCCACATCAACCAACTGTGGCCGCTGCTCACGCGCGACTTGAAACACGCCGTCGAGGCCGCGCGCGATCCCAAGACCGAGTGCGAGGGCGCCTGCGTGCCGATCTACGTCTCGGCCGCCGAATCACCGGAGGCCATCGCCGCGCAGCTCGAACGCGTGCTGGAACCGTCCGATTTCGCCAGGGTCTCGATCCTGCCGCTGCCCGGGGCGCCTGAACACATCCGCGAGCACGGCCTGGTTTACGTGCCCGGCCGCTACGTCGTGCCGGGTGGCCGGTTCAACGAACTCTACGGATGGGACAGCTACTTCATCGCCCTCGGCCTGCTCCGCGAGGGCCGGACCGGCCTGGCCCAGAGCCTGGCCGACCAGTGCCTCTACGAGGTCGAGCACTACGGCGCCGTGCTCAACTGCAACCGCACCTACTGCCTGACGCGCTCGCATCCTCCGTTCCTGTCGCGATTGGTTCTCGCGGTCGTTGCGCAAAGCGGCGACCTCGACGGGCTGCGCCGCGCGCTGCCGGCTGTCGAACGCTATCATGCGTACTGGCAGACGCCGCCGCATTTCACCGCCGCCACCGGGTTGTCGAGGTACCACGCGCTCGGCGAGGGGCCGGCTCCCGAAGCGGTCCAGGGCGAACGCGACGCCGACGGGCGCAACCACTACGAACGCGTGTGCGACCGCCTGCGCCGCGAGTTCGCTGACGCCCCGTGGCTGGATCAGGTCTACGACGCCACCGCGCACACCCTGACCGCCGGCGGCTACCGCCACGATCGCACCGTGCGCGAAAGCGGCTTTGACCTGACCGACCGCTTCGGTCCCTGCGGCCTGCTCGCGCGCGATTTTATCCCGGTCTGCCTCAACACGCTGCTCTGGTGCCTGGAAACCGACATCGCCGCGATCCGCCGCCGCCTCGGCGCCTCGCCGGAAAGCATCGCGCACTGGGAGTCGCTGGCCGGCGAGCGCGCCGTGCGCATGCACGAATTCTTCTGGGACGGCGAAGACGGGCTCTTTTTTGACTGGAACCTCGCGACGGGCGAGCGCAGCCGGTACGCCTACGCCACCACCTTCATGCCGCTCTGGGCCGGCTGGGCGACCACAGAACAGGCGGCCGAACTGGTCCGGCGGCTCCCGGATTTCCTCGCTCCGGGCGGCCTGCTGACCAGCTTGGAGACGACCGGGTGCCAGTGGGACGCCCCGTTCACCTGGGCGCCGATGGTGCTGATGGCCGCCGAAGGACTGGCCGGCTACGGCTACCTCGCCGAAGCCGCCGACCTCGGCTCGCGATTCCTGCACCTGGCGGCCCGCGAGTTCGAACGCACCGGCCAGTTGTTCGAGAAATACGACGCTGTCGGCCTGAGCGCCGACGTCGAGGGCAAGATCCGGTACGGCTACCCGACCAACGAAACCGGCTTCGGCTGGACCAACGCCGTGGTCGGCGAGTTGCTGGCCATGCTGGCCCCGGACGGCGGCGGACCGCCTGCTCCGCCGCCGCCGAAGCCGAGACCGAAAGCCCGCAAGGTGCCCCGCCGACCCTCGGCAAAACGCTGACCGCGCTCCGTCCGCTCCGTAGGGCTCCCAGAGCCACCGCCTCATGGTCGCCGCCCGGGACCGCCGCACCTTCATCACATTACCCAAACCATCCGATGTCGATTTCCTTGCCCAGACTCAACTACGCTTCTCCGGCCATCGCCGGCCGGCGCTGGCGGATGGAGCCGGGTGCCGCGCGCGGACTGTTGCGCTCGCCCCTGGCCCGGCCCGGCACCGCGCCGGTGTCCGCCCAGCCCTGGACCGCCACCCGCCTGCACGAACTCATCGAAACCCGTCTCCGCGGGTGGAAGATCATCGTGGTCTCGAACCGCGAACCGTACATGCACCGGCACGCCGGCGACGGCATCGAGTGCGTCACCACCGCCGGCGGCCTGGCCACCGCGCTCCGACCGATCCTCGAGGCCGGCGGGGGCACCTGGATCGCCCATGGCGCCGGTGATGCCGACCGCGAAACCGCTGACGCCAACGGCCGGCTGGCCGTGCCCCCGGGAAATCCCGCCTACACCCTGCGGCGTGTCTGGCTCACCCCGGAGCAGGAACGCGGGTACTATTACGGCCTGGCCAACGAGGGCCTGTGGCCGCTCTTTCACACCGCCTTCCAGCGGCCCGTCTTCCGCCTGCCCGACTGGGAGCGGTACCGCGAGGTCAACGAGCGCTTTGCCCAGGCCGTGCTCGACGAGGCCGGCGATTCTCCGACGTTCGTCTTCATCCAGGACTACCACTTCTGCCTGCTGCCGCGCCTGCTGAAGGAGGCCGCCCGCTCGCGCATGATCATCGCCCAGTTCTGGCACATCCCGTGGCCCGGCCGCGAAACGTTCCGCAT
>JALRGF010000059.1 GCA_023253495.1 Verrucomicrobiales bacterium | reverse complement strand
CCACCGCTCGACCAGCGGCCGCGCCTCGACAAACCGCCGCGCCTCCATCAACGCATCGATCCGCACCGGCAACGGATCCTCGGCCTGCACCGCCCCCACCCACAGGATCAACACCATCCCGACCAGCCGCCACCCCGGGCCGCACACCCGCGCTTTCCCGGCCGGACCGTCACCCGCCATTGCCGCCGGCACGCTCCACCCAACCGGCCGACGAGCGGGCACCGGACGTTTCGGAAACGGACTTAGGAAACTCAGGCGCACAGGGAGATCAGAATTGCAGGACCAGCGCGCCATGGGCACGCCCCCCGGGTTCGGTCAGCCGCCACCCGTAGTCAAGAGCCAGCCCGAAACGGCCGCCACGCAGGACGCGCAAGCCGACGCCCGCGCTGGCCAGCGTGGTCTCGTCCGCTTCGGCCTCGTCGCGCGCCCAGCCGGCATCGGCAAAGACCAGCGGAACCACCCGGACCCCCGTCCGCGGTTCCCGCCACGGCGGCGCCTGCACTTCCACCCCACCCCACGCCCCGACATCCGCCAGCACCGCCGCCTCATCAAACCCGCGCACCGCCGACGCCCCGCTCACCGGCAGCTGAACAGTCGGCAGCGGCGGCGCACTCGTCCATTGCGCCGCCCCGCGCACCACCAGCGCCCACCCGTCCGACCGCTCCCAGCGCGCCTGACCGTCGACCCGCACCCCGGCATACTCGGCCACCGCCCCGGGCCGCAGCAGGTCCGCTTCCTCCGTTTCATTAAATGCCGTCAACCCGCCCGGGCTCCAGAACCCGCCCACCAGCACCACCGCCTCCATGCCCGCCGTCACCCGCCGCAGGGCAGCCTCCACCACCCCCTGCGCCGTGTCCGCCCGCCCGCGGTCGGCCACCCCGTCGACCGACACCCCGCTCTCCGTCCGCCGGAAATCAACACCCGCCCCGAGATCGACCCGCCACCCTCCCGGCCGCCCCCACGGCATGACATATCGGGTCGTCAGCTCGGTGGAATCAAGCGAGGCGGTGAGCGGCAGCCCGGGCAGAAACCCGTTGAGTTCGGCCAGGGTGCGGCTGCCGCCGAAACGCCATTCATGATGCCACGGCAGGAACCACCGGAACTGGCCGCGCCCCGAACGATAATCCGGCCAGTCTTCGCCGCCGACCATTTCCACTGACATCCATACCGGCAGGCCTCCGGGATCCGCCAGTTCAAGGCCGGCGGAAAACCGCTGCGGGCCCAGCGGATCGACTCCGTCATTGCGCCACGTCGCGAAGGCCCGCGCCACCGTATCGGAATGCAGCGTAAGCACCCCGTCGGCCGTGGCCGGGTCCGGCCCGGGTTCAAATGACAGCGTGACATGGTGAAAGGGATTGCGGTGGGTCCAGTCGAGCCAGGCGTCCACCGCCGCCAGATCCAGCTCGCTCCCGGTGCGCCGCGCCCAGTCGTCGGCAATCACCTCCCGGCTCCACGGCACCCCGCCCTCCAGACTGAGGCTGGAAATCAATCCGGGCCAGACCAGCAGCCGCAACGGCGCGCCCTCGCTGCCGGCACCGACCGGCGGCACCACCGCCTCCACTTCCATCACCGGACGCCCGTGCGCCCGCGCATGCTCGAGCACCGCGTCCACGATCCGCTCGAGCCCGCCGGCATCACGCGCTGATGCCACCAAGGGCGCCAGCCGCGCCTCCAGCTCGACCATCGCCGGCAACGCGTACGGCACTCCGGTCCGCGCATTGACCATCTCAAGACGCCCCGACATCTCATCCGCCGCGGCCACCGGCCACACCCCTCCCGCCAGCGCAAAAACAAGAGCGATGGCCGGGAGCCGTTTCATCCCCAGGCACTAGGGCGCGGGCACCGGCTTTTCAAGCCATTCATCCGCCGATTCTATCCGGCTGATCACGCCGGCCGCGCCGGCATCACCGTCGGCCACCGGAAATTCCTCGCCCAGCCGGCCTCCGCGCCACGCGGTGACAAATCCACTGGCCGCATTGACCACTACCACCGGCGCCTCCCCCCGGGCCGCCGACGCCGCCTCATCCGCCCCGGCCACCACCCGCACATCGCGCCCGGGAAACGCCTGCCGCACGACGTCCGGCACCCCGGCCGCCACCGCCGACCGCGCCGCCGCCGGGACGATCACCACAACCGAGGCCGCCTCGTCCGCGGCCACCGCCCCGCCGCCCCGCAACCGCAACGGAGCGCCCGCCCCTGCCGGCATCCCCGCGTCCTGCTGCGACATCATCAGAAAAACCGCCGTTGTCGCCGCTCCCGCGCCGCCAACCCACGCCGCGCCCCGCGGAGACAACCACCAGGCCACGCGGTCGATCCATCGCTTTTCCCGGTGAGCATCCGCCGGCACCGGGGTCGGTCGCACCGGCGCCGTACCGGAAGAAGCCGGCACCTCCGCAGGCCGTCCGTACGCCTCGGCCCAGCGGGCCCGCAGCTCTTCGGGCACCGGCGGAATATCTTCCGTATCAATGGCTCCCGCGGTTTCCGCCGCCGCTTTGGTCAGAACCTGCAGCGCGTATCCGGCCTGTTCGCGGGCCAGGCTGGGTGGTTCCTGACGCCACTCGGCCCGCAGCGCCCAGGCTTCGGGAGTCGGCGGCGCGGGTGGGCGGGTGGGATCTGG
>JALRGF010000012.1 GCA_023253495.1 Verrucomicrobiales bacterium | reverse complement strand
AGGGGACCGTCTCCGGTCCTCGGCTTCATGGCAGCCATGGTGTCCCCTTCCGTGGGAGCGGAAGGCCCCAGTATCCCCTACTCGGCTGGCGCAGCCCCGACCGGGTGGCCGCTCAGCGAGCGTGGCAGTCCTCGAGGTGATCGTTCACCACGCCGGCCGCTTGCAGGGCGGCGTATGCGGAGGTGGGCCCCAGGAAGCGCCAGCCCCGCAGTTTCAGCTCCCCGCTCAGCGTCCTGGACGCATGGGTCTCCGTGGGAACGTCGGCCATCGTCCGCGGTCCGTCGCTCGCCTCGGCGAAGGACCAGACGAGGGCGTCGAGGACTCCCGCTCCCTCCGCCTGCTGCCAGTCGCGGAGTATCCGGGCATTGCCGATGACCGCCTCGATCTTGCCGCGATGCCGGATGATCCCGGAGTCGTCGAGCAGTCGTTCGACATCGGCCTGGTCGTACTCCGCGACGAGGCGGACATCGAACCCCGAGAACGCCGCTCGGAAGCCGTCGCGCCGGCGCAGGATCGTCAGCCACGACAGCCCGGCCTGGAATGCCTCCAGGGACAGCCGCTCGAAGAGCGGGTCATCGCCCCGGATGGGCCGTCCCCATTCGGTGTCGTGGTAGCGCCGGTAGTCCTGCGGCGAGTCTCCCCACGGGCACCTCCGCAGGCCATCGTCGCCGAGGACGACCCCTGCCGTTGCCGGGTCCGTCACGCCTCGGGCCGAGCCTCGCCCCTCAGCCGGGCGATCTCCTCATCGCGAGCCTCGATCTCGCGGGCGAGGCGTGCCACCACCTCGTCCACCTCCGCCATGCGGTACCCGCGCGGGGCCTGCTCGAGGCGGATGCCGTCGATCTCGGCGACGGTGAGATCGCCGATCGGCGCATCGGTGCCCAGCGGCGAGGGCCGACCGGCATCGAGCCGATACCCGAGAAAGGCATACCCGTGATCCTGCGGAAAGGCATGGTTCGTTTTCCCCTTGTACGGCCAGTCGGCATCGGGCGACGGCAGCCGGTGGAACGGAACCCCCGGAGGCAGCTCCACGCGATCGCTCCCGCGCGGGTCAAACGATCCCGCATCGACCCGCGCAAAGGCTCCCTTCCACAACATCCGCAACGCCATTTCCCCGGAGTCAAAAATCAGATTGAGCCGCTCCGGATACCCGACCCCGATGCTCCGGTACCCGGCCGGGCTGCGCCCGCGGCATATCTCCGCGACGTCGCCGACCCGCAATTCGTCCGACTCACGGGAAAGCCCGACGGGTTTTTTCGCCCGCTCGCCGTCCTGCAGGTAGAGCCAGAGCGCCTCGATCTGCTGCGCCGCGTCGCCGCCGAGCAGCGACGGCCGCAGGCTGCGCCCGTCCGGCCAGTACCCCGGCATGATCACCGTGGGATGAAAGCGCGACGGCTCGCGCATGTAGAGGGCGAACCAGTTTTTCTGCAGGCGTTCGGGGACGCGGGCGATGTCGAGCGCGCTCATTTCCCCCGCCTTCTGGCCGTTGAATTCGTGGCACGCGATGCACCCGAACCCGGTGGTGCCGACCATCTCGTAGCCGGCCTCACGCGACTCCAGCCGGTTGCCGACTTCGGGTATCACCGCATCCTCAAGGCGGTCGACCTTGCCGAAAAGCTCCACCAGGTGCCCGACGTTGGCATCGCCGTACTGCGGCATGGCGGCCTCGACGTACCCGCGCGCGCGCTTGCCGTGAAGCAGCACGTCCCGGAGTCCCTGCGGGGTGAGTTTCGCGCCGACATGGGAGAGCGGCGGAGGCAGCCGCCCCTGGTCCCCGAGGGCCGGTTGGGTGCCGGAGAAAAGCGCCGCACGATCCGGCGCAGGACCGCCCAGTCCGTCCCGCGTGTGGCAGGCCACGCAGTTGAGGGCAACGAGCGTTTTGTCGAGGCGACGGGCGTCACTGAGATCCGGTGCCTCCACGTGCCGCAGCGCGCCGGCCATCAGCGACCGCTGCCCGTCGGTCAGCGCGAACCGCGGCCCGCCGCCCGCCTCACTCAGACACCCGCGATCCGGGGCCAGCCGGGCCAGCGACTCCCGTCCGGCCGGCGAGGCGGCGGCCGGCACCCCGAGGTCATCATGACAATTCGCACAGCCGAGGGACTGGAAATGCCCGCGCCCGCGCGCCACCAGTCCGTCGTCCACCACCCACGGCACAAAGGCCGGCACCGGTTGGTTCGCCACCGACAACCACGACGGGGGCAACGGCCCGCGCCCGGATCCGGGGCCCTGCATTTCCACGGAAAATCGAGGCTCATGGCCGGTGTGGAAATACGTCAGCTGCAGCCGACGCCACCCCGCCGCCAGCTCGGCCGTGCCCTCCAGCCGCATCACGCCGCGGCGGTCGCTGGGTGCCTGGCGCACCACGTCTTTCCCGTCCACCACGAGGGAGCCACCGTTCATTTCGAGGAAGAACGAATAGCTTCCGGCGGTCGGCAGGTGGATCCACCCGTCATAGCGGATGGCGGTGTGATGGGAGATTTCCCCCAGACTTCCCAAAGCGAAATCCGGCACCTGCCCGCCCCGCTCCGCCCGCACGTCGTCGCTCTCCAACCCTTCCCAGACCTTGCCGCGATACAGGGTGTAGGACAGGGCTCCCGGCACCCGCGTCCGCTGCAACAGATAATGCGCCAGGCTCTCGAGCTCCGGCCCCGGAAGACGCAGGTCGGGCATGCGACCGCCCGGCCGGACGGCATGAGGGTCACGCAGAAACGCCACCAGGCTGCGGAAGCTGTACTTCTTTTCCGGAGGCCCCAGCGGCGTGGATACCGCCGCCGCCGTCTCCTCCCCCACCGCATCGCGCGGCGAGTGACAGGCGACACACCCGCGCGCCTGAAAGAGCCGGCTCCCACGCTCCGCCGCCACCGGATCCGGGGGCTCGGGCGCGAAGGCGTCGGTTTTCAGCGACAGCAGAAAATGGGTGATGGCGCGCGCGATTTCCCCGCGTTCCTCCGCACCCCGCCCGGCCAGCACGTCCGGCATGGTGGTGCCGGGTTTGGTCCGCAGCGGATCAGCGATGAATTCCCGGAGATACTCGGGGTGCACGCGCGACCCGACGTGAGCGAGGCGCGGCGCCTGATTGGATCGGGCGGCCAGCGAACCGTCACCCGGATGGCAGGCCGCACACTTCAGTTCCTCAATCAGGATCTGTCCCTTCGACTCCGGGTCGAGGCGGCTGGCCGTCAGCGCGGGCAGCACGACCTCGGACGCCTGAGCGCTCACAGCGCACGGATTCAGGAAAACCGCCGCTCCCATCAGCAGCAGCCGCGATACACTCATCCTTGAAACCTGAACCGGAACCACGAATCGCTCGAATATCACGGATAATCAGGCGAGGATTTCATGCACAACGTTGCCATGCACGTCGGTGAGGCGGAAGTCGCGCCCCTGAAACCGGTAGGTCAGGCGCTCATGGTCGAGGCCGAGACACCGGAGGATGGTGGCATTGAAGTCGTGGATGTGGACCGGCTTTTCGACAATGTTGTAGCAGAAATCATCCGT
Source organism: Verrucomicrobiales bacterium (assembly GCA_023253495.1). Lineage (GTDB taxonomy): Bacteria > Verrucomicrobiota > Verrucomicrobiia > Verrucomicrobiales > V1-33 > CAJBME01. Next base: position 3,022 of record JALRGF010000012.1, on the reverse strand, counting down.
CGCGCCGTGGGTGATGCCCGGCTTGATACCGCCGCCTGCCATCCATAACGAAAAACACCGGCCATGATGGTCTCGCCCGTGGTTGTCCTGCGATAACTGCCCTTGCGAATACACGGTGCGGCCGAATTCGCCACCCCAGATGACCAGCGTGTCCTCGAGTAGTCCGCGCTGCTTCAAGTCCTTAATCAGCGCCGCGCTCGGCTGGTCGACGTCCCGGCACTGCCCGCGAATTTGCCCCGGGAGGTCGCCATGCTGGTCCCAGCCGCGGTGCATGAGCTGTACGAAACGAACTCCCTTTTCGATCATCCGCCGCGCCAGCAGGCAGTTGCGCGCGTAGCCGCCGTCGGTCGGGTTGTCGACAATTCCATACATGTCGCGCACTTGCTGCGGCTCGGTGGAAATGTCGGTCAATTCGGGTACCGCCATCTGCATCTGGTACGCCATCTCGTACTGGGCAATGCGCGTGTTGATTTCGGGGTCGCCGAAAGACTCCGCAGCCAATTCGTTGAGCGATTGTAGGCCGTCGATCATCGAGCGGCGGCCTCCCTGATCGATGCCGGGCGGATTGCTCAGGTAAAGGACTGGATCCTTGCTGGAGCGGAAGCGCACGCCCTGATGCTGGCTGGGCAAAAACCCCGGCCCCCACAGCCGCGAGAACAACGGCTGATCGGTTTTATTGCCGCTGCCCTGCGAGACCATCACGATGAACGAGGGCATCTGCTTCGAGAGGCTGCCGATGCCGTAACTCAGCCATGCGCCCAGACTCGGCCTCCCCGGCTGCTGGTGTCCAGTCTGAATGTAGGTGAAGGCTGGATCATGGTTGATGGCCTCGGTGTGCATCGATTTGATGACACAGATGTCGTCTGCCACGGTGCCCATGTTCGGCAGTAGCTCACTGAGCCAGAGGCCGCTCTTGCCATGCTGCTGCCATTCGAACATCGGTGCCACGCAGGGAAAGGACGTTTGGCCCGACGTCATGCCGGTAATGCGCTGCCCCATCCGGATCGAACCGGGCAGTTCCTTCCCGTGGTGCTGGCGCAGGCCGGGTTTGTAGTCGAAGAGGTCGATGTGCGACGGCCCTCCGGACATCGTGAGATAAATGACGCGTTTCGCCTTGGGGGCGAAATGAAGCGTTCGCAGGGCGCCCAGTGACGCGAGTTCTGGCGCGGCGTGAGCGGGTGGAGCGGCGGCGAAGAGGTTTTCGTTCAGGAGCGAGCCAAGCCCCAGCGCGCCCAGACCGGCGGCTCCGCGGCGGAAGAAAGCGCGGCGGCTGACTAGGCGGGCGAATTCGTGATCAAGATTCATGAGATGATGGATGCTTCGGGGTCGGCGTGAGCGGGGGCGTGATCGCGGAGTGCTCACCCCTTGGTGACGGTTTCGTCGAGGTTCAGCAGGGTGCTGATGATCATGGTCCAGGCGGCGAGTTGGGGGAGGTCGAGCGCGACGTCATACGGCGCCTCCCCGACCTTCATGAGTTCCCGCGCGGCCTCGGGGTTTAAATGGTAGCGGGCCGACTGGTCGGCGAGCAGGGTGCGCAGCACGGACATCTCGCGCTCAGCGGGGGCGCGGCCGGTGGCCGTGCGGAAGGCGCGTGCCAAGCGTTCGTCGTCGCTAGCGCCCTCGCGCATCAGGCGTTCGGCGAATTTTCGCGACGCCTCGATGTAGGTCGGATCGTTCATCAGGACAAGCGCCTGAAGTGGCGTGTTGGTGCGCGAGCGTCGCACCGTGCACACCTCGCGGTCCGGCGCGTCGAGCGTCGACATCTGTGGCGGCGGCGAGGTGCGCTTCCAAAACGTGTACATCGAGCGGCGGTACAGGTCCGCGCCTTGGCTCTGCACGAAGGACTGGGCCGAAAAGCTCGCGCTGTCGCTGCGCTGGGAGAGCTCGCTCCACAGGTCGCCGGGTTGGTAGGGATTGGTGCTTCGGCCGCCGATCTCGGTACCGAGCAGTCCGGCGATTTCGAGCGCTTGGTCGCGGATGAATTCCGCTTTGAGGCGGAACCGTGGACCGCGCGCCAACAACCTGTTTTCCGGGTCGCGCTCGAACATTTCTGGCGTCATCCGTGACGACTGGCGGTAGGCCGCGCTCATGACGATCTGCTTCTGTAGTGCTTTTACGTTCCAACCTGTCCGGATAAATTCGGTGGCCAGCCAGTCGAGTAGCTCGGGATGACTCGGCCATTCACCCTGCGATCCAAAGTCCTCGGCCGTCTTCACCAGACCGGTGCCAAAATATTGCTGCCAGAACCGGTTGACCGTGACCCGGGCGGTCAGTGGATGATCGGGCGAAACGAGCCATGTGGCCAGCGCCAGTCGGTTGGGCTTCGCGGTGGCGCTCAGCGGCGGCAGACTCACCGGTACTCCGGCTTCCACACGTTCGCCGCGCTGGTCATACTCGCCGCGAAGGTGCAGGAACGTCTCGCGCGGGCTGTCCATCTCAGCCATGACCATGGTCGTACGTATCGACTTCATAAGCGCCTTCCGTTCGCTGCGGGCTTCGCTCAGTGCCTTGCTGGCCGTCCGATACGCTTCCGGAGCCTGATGTTCGCGGAAAAAGGCGGCTAACTGCCCGCGTTGATCGTCGTTGAGCGACTCGATCGGCTGAGCCAGCAGGTCGACGATAGGTTTTTCCTTCTCCGACGGGGTGGCGGGAGGTTGTTCTCGCCATTGTTTTTCCCAAGTGGCCTGCAGCGGTGGCAGCCCTGCTTCCTCCGCGTTGGCATTCCCCTCGGTCTGTTTGATCCGCTCGTCCAGTTCTGCCAGTCGGCGTTTTTCGTCTGGCGTCGGCACTGGCAGCAACGGCTTGGCGTTGCCGGCCCCGCCGTCGAGTCCCGCCTCCGGCACGCCGTTAAAGAAGGCGTACATCTGGTAGTATTCCTTTTGCGTGATCGGGTCGTATTTGTGGTCGTGACACTTCGCGCAGTTCATGGTGAGGCCGAGCAGGCCCTTACCAATATGTTCCACGGTTTCGTCCAACCACGGCGTGCGGTTGAAAAGAAACCAGTTGCGGGCAAGAAACCCGG
>JALRGF010000001.1 GCA_023253495.1 Verrucomicrobiales bacterium | reverse complement strand
ACCGCAGGCTGGCTCGTTCCGAGAGATCATTCACCGGTGACTGCGACACGACCTGCCGCCAGTAGACGCTTCACAAGTCGCCGGTGTCTTCGGTGGAAATGAATCCGTTGGCCACCAGCAGGTCGTCCCATCCGTCATTGTTGAAGTCGACAAACCGGGAGCACCACGCCCAGCGGCCGAGCGTGACGCCGGCGTCCACACTGACGTCCTTGAAGCTGCCATCCCGCGTCCCTTCAAACAGGGTGTTGCCGAGTGCGATGTGCTGGAACTGCGCCCGCACCGCCTCGGGCTGGCCGGCCTGAAACTGTTCCTGATAGGTGATCCGGTTGCCGGCACTCGAGAACATGTTGCTCGTATACAGGTCCATGACCCCGTCATGATTGAAATCGGACCAGCTCACGGACATGCCGGAGGAGGTGTCCTCGACACCGAGGTCAGCCGCCACTTCGGCAAATGTCCCGCCATCGTTCCGATAAAGGCAGTTGCGACCGTAGTCGTTGGCCACATACAGGTCCTGGTCTCCGTCGTTGTCATAATCCTCCCAGCTCGCGGCGAAACTGAAGCGCGTGTTGTTGCGCTCCATCCCGACCGCTTCGGTGACATCGGTGAATTTCCAGCCGCCCTCATTGCGCCAGAGGATGTTGCGGCCGCCGTTGTTCGCGTCATGAAACGGGATCGGCTCGCCCATCGCCCCGCTGCGCAGCGCGGCCGCCGACGGATTGTAGCCGCAGACATACAGGTCGACCCGCCCGTCCGCGTCATAATCAGCCGCCGCCAGCGAAAACGACTGGGCCTTGGCCGCCCCGGCAAATACCCGCGTGAAGCGCCCACTCCCGTCATTGGCCATCACCACCAGCCGGAAATCCTGCGAAATCGCCAGATCCCGGTCGCCGTCGTTGTCTAGGTCCACGAGCAGCGCGGCCGCGCAGTAGTCGAGCCAGTCGGCCCCCGACTCCGCTGACGCGTCCCGCAGCGTGCCATCGGGATTTTGAATGAAGAGGCGGTTCGGCAGACCGCCCTGCTGGCAGAGATACAAGTCATCAAGGTCGTCGCCATTGACGTCACCGATGGCCAGACCGTGGTTGGCGACCGGATCCAGTCCGAGGTCGCGCGGCAGGCGGGAGCGCCAGAAGTCCGTGGAAACCAGCAACTGGTCGCGGTAGGCGGCCGTGCCACCAAGCAGCGCGTGGGTGGCCTCGGCAAAAAGGGGCGCACCCCCGGCCAACACCACCTCTTCGTGCCGCACCACCCGGATTTCCGACAGCCGCGGCGGCGCGTCCGCTTCGGTGCGCCACCGGCACGACCACTCGGCATTCCACTGGCGCCGCTCCGCCGCCGCCTCGATTTCAATCTCCACCACCACCGCGGTCACCGCGGCCTCCGGCCCGTCGCGGGTGACCCGGAAAATCTTGAAATGCGGCACCACCGCCGACGCGTCCCGCTTCAGGTCGTTGAGGGCGTCGGCCAGCGCCGCCAGGCCTCGCCCAGATGGCTCGGCCGCGCCGGCCCGCCGCACCCGCAGCCGGCCGTCATCAAATACTTCGGGCGCATCCGAAGGCCGCAACACCGCCACCGCCACGTCCTCTGTCGCCAACGGTCCGAGCGCCGACGGCACCACCGGCCCGGACGCCGCCATTACCGCCTCCAGGGCATGCAGCTGGTCCATCGCCGCCGCACTGAAGGCCTCGCTCTCCCATCCGTCTTTCAGCGGGTCCATCCGGTCGTACGCATCCCGCAACGGCCCGATCAAACGCTTGCGGTCAAGCCCGGGAGCGACTGCTGCGCCAACCACCGCGGCCGCCGGCGCCCCCGCCGTGCCCACCGAAGCCAGAGAACCCGAAGCCGGCGGGCCGGGCGACACTCTGTCCCCCGCCGCAGCCGGCGAATCACCCGGCTCCGCCACCGGACCAGCCGACACGTCCGTCCCGGACGCGCCCGCCGGCGCGGCCGCCCCGCGCTTTTCTCCGCAGGCCGCCAGCACCAAGACACCGGCCAGGCCGGCCAGCCCGCGCAGGACTAAGGCATTCATCGTTGAGACTTTCAGCCGGAACGGCCGCAGCGGCGACAGCAAAAAGCGGCCTGGCACGCCGCGCGCACCAGGCCGCAAAGCACCATGGCTTACAACCGGCGGATACGGAAGAAGCTCGTGCGGTTGTCCGGCAGCTGGCCGCCCGGGGCCACCAGCGTGCTCGTATTCAGCGGGGTGATGGCGGTGGTACCGGCGGCGCCGGCAATCGCTCCGTAACCGGGAACGACATTCCATTTGGCCGCCGCCGGCGGCGCTCCGGCCGCTTGGAATCCCGTGGTATACTCGAGCGCGTAGGTGGCGCCCGCCTGCGACGAGAAGCTCAGGTTCAGCGTGGTGGTGGCCGCGTTGTACGAGAAGTTTGTCACCGCCAGCGGCGTGACCGGGGCCCCGGGAGCCGCCTCCACCAACTGCCAGAGGCTCGAATTCACGATGGCCGGCTGGTCGACGCTAACCCCCCGGTAGACCAGCAGGCTGACGCCCGCGCCACCGCCGCGTTCGAAGAAGATGAATTCGAGGTCATGGGTCCCAGCGGTCAGGTCGACCGACATCAGGGTGTCGGTCCGCCCGCGCAGACCGGCGGTGCCGATTTCGGTGCCATTGATGCGCAGGCTGAATCCGTCGTCACTGTTGGCATTGAACCAGCAGGTACCGGCCTTCGTGATCTGGATCTTGCCGCGGCTGCGGGTGGCAAAATCCTCGCGGTCACCAAAACCATCCCAGAGCGGGAATGGCGTCGACTCCGCGAGGAACCACGGCGGGGCCGCATTGTCATGGAAGTGGATGTAGCGCGTCTCCTTGGAAACAAAGTCCTCCGGCGGATACGTGGCCGCGTTGTTCAGCGAATCTTCCGCACCGGCAACGTCATTCAACGCCGGGTTCCCCCGCGTCCAGAGGTGCTCGGTCGTGAACGTGCCGCCGCCCGCAATGACCGTCGGCGCCGGCCCGGCCACCACCGGATTGGTTCCCAGAATCACTTCCGGGCCGTCGAGCGTGCCGTCGCCATCAGTGTCCGCCACCAGGGGATTGGTTCCCGCATTGGTCGCACTGACAAAGGTGCCGGTATTCGTCTCCACCCCGTCGAGCAGGCCGTCTCCGTCCGTATCCGGATTGATCGGGCTGCTGCCGGTGTCAGAAGCGCTCACCCAAGTGCCGGTGCCGGTTTCCACCTTGTCGTTCGAGCCGTCCGCATCAGTATCCGCCTTGTCCGCACGGGTGCCGCGCTGGTAGTCCTGAAGGTTGGTCAGGCCGTCGCCGTCTTTGTCCAGAGCGGCGTCGTTGACCGCCGGATTCAGTCCGTTCTCGACTTCATAGGAATCGGGCATGCCGTCGCCGTCAGCGTCCGCCGGATTGAGCCAC
>JALRGF010000696.1 GCA_023253495.1 Verrucomicrobiales bacterium | reverse complement strand
TCGATTTGCCGGATGCGTTCGCGAGTGACTTCAAACTGCTTGCCGACCTCTTCGAGGGTACGGCTGTAGCCGTCGACCAGGCCGAAGCGTTGTTCGAGGACCTGGCGTTCGCGTTCGCTGAGGGTGTCGAGCACGTCCTTGATCTTGTCCTTGAGCAGGTGGAAGCCGGTCATTTCGACCGGGCTTTCGGCCTGTTTGTCCTCGAGGAAATCGCCGAAGTGAGCGTCCTCGCCCTCGCCGACCGGAGCTTCCAGCGAGATTGGCTGCTGGGCCATGCGGAGCACGGCGTTGACGCGCTCGACAGGCAGGTGGACTTCATCGGCGATTTCGTCGGCGGTCGGTTCGCGCCCGAATTCCTGGACCAGTTGTTTCTGGACGCGCATCAGCTTGTTGATCGTCTCGATCATGTGGACCGGGATCCGGATGGTGCGGGCCTGGTCGGCGATCGAGCGGGTGATGGCCTGGCGGATCCACCAGGTGGCGTAGGTCGAGAATTTATACCCGCGGCGGTACTCGAATTTTTCGACCGCCTTCATCAGCCCCATGTTGCCTTCCTGGATGAGGTCGAGGAATGACAGGCCGCGGTTGGTGTATTTCTTGGCGATGGAGATGACGAGGCGGAGGTTGGCTTCGACCATTTCCGTTTTCGCCTTGTGGGCTTCGCGCAGCCAGCGGTGGAGGTCGGTGCAGCGGGCGCGGAAATCGGCCGGGCTGAGCCAGACGCGGGCGGTGAACTGGGCTGGTGTCTGGGAGCTCTGGCCGGCCTCGAGTTGTCTGAGTTCCTCGAGGAAGCGGTCGGCGGTTTCAGCCATTTCCTCAATGACCTTCTGTTTGAAGGAGAGTTTGCGATACGCCTTGTCGAGGGCGGCGAGGGCGGTGGTGCCGGGGCCGCCGGGGGCGAAGGCGCGGCTGCTGCCGCGTTGGATCAGGGCGGCGATTTCCGCCTGGTGCTGGCGGATTTCCGCGGCGGATTTGGGCAGGGCGCGCAGGTAGCGTTCGCGGTTCTGGATCTGTTTGTCGATGACGATGCGGTCAATGCGTTCGCGGCCGTCGTGGAGGCGGTCGATGAGGTCGGTGTAGGCGTCGGCGGTGAAGCCGAAGGCATGGACGATTGACTCGACGTGATTTTCGGCGGTTTCGATGCGTTTGGAGATTTCCACCTCCTGTTCGCGGGTGAGCAGCGGGACCTGCCCCATTTGTTTGAGGTACTGGCGGACCGGGTCGTCGAGCACGTCGAGCCGGGCGTCGGCGGCCCGGGACGGGCGGATCTCGGGGGCGGGCTCGTCGACCGGTGAGCGGCGGCTGCGTTTGAGGTCCTTGTATTTTTCGACCTCGGCCTGGTCGATGACGGTGAACTCCATGTTCCGGAGCCGCTCGAAGATCTGTTCGATGAGGTCCGGATCGAGGCAGTCCATGGGCAGGGCCTCGTTGAGATCGTCGTAGGTGAGGTAATCCTGCTCCTTGGCGAGGCGGATCAGGGTGCGCAGGCGGGCTTGGATTTCCGGGTGGTCAATGGAACCGAACGCATCAGCCTTGGCGGCGGGGGACGGGACGGCGGCGCTGTTCGGCAGCGGGTGCTTGCGGGGACGGCCGCGCTTCCGTTTGACGGGAAGTTCGCTCGTTGGGGTGTCCGGCATGGCGATTTCGGGGGTAGGCTGACGGGGGAGGGTCGGCCTGTGGTTCTTCACACTTTGGTAAGCCCCGACGCGCGGCGAGCAAACGATTTTTGCGGTGGCGGATGATGTGGAACTCCCGATTGACAAACGCGCTGGGGCTGTTTCTCAAAAAGGGGCGAGGTGGGCCGGCAGGCGGGCGAGGGTGGCCGCGGCGGCTGCTTCCTTGGCCTGGCGGCTGAGGTCGGCCAGCTCGGCCATGAGGGTCAGTTGTTCCTCGGGGCTCAGGCTGCCGCTGCGCTGGCGGGCGTGGCGCTGGGCGATTTCGCGGCGCAGCCACTGGCCTTTGAGTTCGTGAAAGGCGGCGCGGGCCTCGGTCAGGCCATGGGTGGGCGAAGTGTCGGCGAGCAGCGAGTGGGAGGCTTCGCTTTCGCGCGGGGTCAAGCTGGCGAGGAAAAGCGTGGTGGCGGCGGGATCGGCGGGATTGAAAACGGCCTCGCGGCGCAGGCGCTGCAGGAATTCAGTGCCGGGCAGGGCGTCGAGCCAGTCGGCTTCGGTGTGCTGCAGCCAATCGCGGGCATCAGGATCAATGAGCAGCAGCCGGCAGAGGGCGACGATGGTGCGGTTGTCAGGCAGCACGGGACCGTCGGTGGCGGCAACCGCTTCGCCGGTGGTGGCGGTGCCGGCATGGGCGGCATCCGGCGCCTGCGGGGCGCGGGCACCCTCAAACCGCCGTTCGCGGGCGGCGTCGCGGGTGGCTCGGACGACCAGTTTGCGGACGTCCTCGGGAGGCACGGCGAGGCGGGTGGCGGTGCGGTTGATGGCGTCTTCCTGGGCGGCTTTTTCGCTGAGGCAGGCGATACCGGTGGCGAGATCGGCGGCGGCGCGCAGGCGCTCGCGGACCTGGGAAAGGTCGGTGGTGCGGGAGAGGCGGGTGAGCTGGAAATCAAAGTACCCGGGAGCGGCATCGATCCGGGCGCGCAGGGCGTCCGGGCCGTCGCGGCGGACCAGGGTGTCGGGGTCGTCCCCGGGCGGCAGTTCGGCGACGCGCACGTGCACGCCGGCGCGGGCGAGGATGGCGAAGGCGCGACCGGCGGCCTTGACGCCGGCGGCGTCGGAATCGAAGCAGAGCACGGCTTCGTCGGCGAGCTGGTGAAGGCGGCGGGCGTGGTGTTCGGTGAAGGCGGTGCCGAGCGGGGCGACGATGGCCTCGATGCCGTGTTCGACGCAGGTGATGAGATCGAGCTGGCCTTCGCAGATGATCGAGCGTTTTTCGCGGGTGATGGCGCGGCGGGCGCGGTCGAGGCCGAAGAAGACGCGCGATTTGTTGAAGACCGGAGTTTCGGGGGAATTGAGGTACTTGGCGGCCTTGGCTTCGGCGTCGAGCAGGCGTCCGCTGAAGGCGATGACTTCGCCCTGTTCATTGGTGATGGGAAACATCAGGCGCCCGGCAAACCGGAACCACGGCTCGCGGCGCCGGCGTCCGTCGTCGTCGGTGAAAAGCATGAGACCGCCCTCGGCCAGCAGGTCGTCGCGGACCGCGTGTTCACGGGCCCACGCGAGCACGCGGGCAGGCTCGGGCGGGGCAAACCCGATTTTCCAGCGGCGGGCGGCCTCGCCGTCGAGACCGCGGCTTTTCCAGTAGCGTCGGGCCGGTTCGGCCTGGCGGTCGGTGAGGAGAAGCTGGTGGAACCAGTCGGTGAGGGCGTGGTGGAGCGAGAGGAGTTCCTTGCGCTGACGGAAAGCACCGAGTTCCTCGGCAGAGTCCTCGGATTCGATGACCGGGATGCCGGCGCGTTCGGCGAGCCGGCGCACGGCATCAGGGAAGCTGACGTGTTCGTAGAGTTCGACAAATTTGACCACGCCACCGCCCGCGCCGCAGCCGAAGCATTTGAACATCTGGCGGGCCGGGTTGACCTGAAAGCTCGGCGTGCGCTCGCTGTGGAACGGGCAGACCGCCTTCCAGGCCGAGCCGGCCCGGCGCAGCGGAAAATACGATTGCACGACCGCCACGATGTCGCTCGCAGCGATCACCTGCTGGATCGTTTCTTCGCTGAGGCGTCCCATCGTCGGCAGAGAATAGCGGGGGGTGCGCGGGGGTGCAATGGGAGGTGCGGGGAGGGACGGGGTTTCCCGCGGAGGCGCGGGGCGCGCGGAGGGACGGGGTTTCCCGCGGAGGTGCGGGGCGCGCGGAGGGGGGGTTCCCGCGGAG
>JALRGF010000680.1 GCA_023253495.1 Verrucomicrobiales bacterium | reverse complement strand
AGAGGTTCGCGTGAGAGAGGTGGTCGACGAGGGCGTCGTTGGTTTTGGCGGCCAGGTTGAGGTCGGTTGCCAGCGGTTGGTCGCGGCCGCGCAGTCGGTAGAGCCGTCCGGTATCAGGGTCGATCTGGCTCTGGTAGTTCTGGCCATGGGCGATGTATTCCTCGCGGAAATCGGCGATCTGGATCGACCCGTCAGGGGCGTTGGTGATGAAGACGGGACGGAAGGTGTCGTCGCCGGTGCGCAGCGGGAACCCGCGGTCGGCAGTGGAAAAGGTGGCGCCGTCGCGCCGGCGGTCGGCGGCCACCACGTGATGGTGGAGCGGGTCGATGGCGAAGAAGGTGCCGCGCCAGCGGTCGGGCAGGGCGGTGCCCTCAACGAGGCAGAGCATATGGGAGAACCGCGGGACCGGGTGGGTGCTTTTCATCATGGGCAGCTCACCGAAGGCGAACGGAGTGGGGGGGGGGCCGAATTTGCCGGGGTCCTTGCCCTGTTTGAGAAAGAGGCCGTCCTGGATGTGGTGCCAGCCGCGGGTGTCGCCGCCGTTGTGGCCGCTGTAGAGGCGCCCTTCGGCGTCGAATGACAGCCCGAAGGTATTGCCGCTGCCGTCGGCGAAGATCTCGTAGATTTTTGTCTCCGGGTGGTAGCGCCAGACCATACAGCCTTCGTTGTAGACGCCGGTGAATCCGGGCGGGTCGAGGCCCGGGCGGACGATGCGGCTGGTGGTGGTGCTTCCCTGGGCGCCGTAGAGCCATCCGTCCGGTCCCCAGGCCAGGCCGTTGGCCACGCTGTGGGTATCTTCCAGCCCGAAGCCGGCGAGGCGCACATCGGGGTCGCGGTCGGGTACGTCGTCCTCATCAGCATCCGGATAAAAGAGCAGGTACGGCGTGTGCATGACCCAGAACCCGCCGTACCCGCTGACGGCGGCATTGGCCATGTTCAGGCCGGTGAGGATGTTGTGGTGGCGGTCGTAGCGGCCGTCGCCGTCGGTGTCCTCGTGCACGCTGATAATGTCGGCGCCGCGGTCGTGATGCGGCGGGGCGGGCGGCACTTTGTCGTATTTCGAGCGGTAGTATTTGTCGCGGCTGATCATGCGCAGGCCGGCCGGGTACGGGTACTGGCGGTACTGCGAGATCCAGGCGCGTCCGCGGGCGTCGTAGCTGACGTGCGTCGGCTGGGCGATCTGCGGCTCGTGAAGAAGTTCTTCGACGATCAGGTCGTTTTCCGGCTGCAGGGCGGCCAGCGCGGCGTCCGGGGCGACGAAGCGGCCGCGTTCGAGGGTGGCGGCCGCCTGCATCGGGGTGGTGGCCGGCCGGAAATCGGTGGCGGTGTAGGCGGCGGTGGCAGGCCTTTGGTGGTGCGCCTGGCGCTCGGCGGTCTCCGGTTCGGTGGCCGCCATTTCCCAGTGCGGGCCGAGGGCGAGTTCGTCAAAATATCCGGCGAAGAGAGGCGGTTCAGGGAATCCATGGTCGGCGCCCGTTCCCTGCCAGCGGATGACAAACGTGTTAAAGACGTCTTTTTCGAGGATGTCCTTGGGCACCTTGAAGCGGGCGCCGGAAGTGCTGGTGAGCGGTCCGCTGTCGATGATCTGTCGGTTGTTGAGCCAGACCGTCAGTGAGCCGTCGAGCCCGCTGAAACTTAACGTCATGGAATCCCGCCACAGGTCTTTTTCCTGCGGAGTGACCATGGCCTCCGGTACCTGCACGAAACAGCGGTACCAGCGGGTGGAAGGGGTCGCCGCGGCAGCGGTGGCAGGCGGGCCGATGCGGACCGGTGACCAATCGGCAGCCGGAAGAGCGCTTGATACCGCGGACAGGGCGAGGGCGATCCGCAGCGGCCCGCGGGAGCGGCGGGACAGGATGAAGCGGGGCCTTGGGGATGTGTCAGGCATGACTCGCAGGGGGCTGGCAACGGCGGCCGGTCCCGGATTCAGACTGGCAGTACGCCTTGATACCTCATCTCGCGGAGGCCTCGGGTAAACCTGAAATGAGCCTTGGAAGATACCCGGTGGGACCGGGAGGGCAGGCCTTTCGCATTCGGACAGGTAACCTGTCGGCACCGTTTTGGCTGCGGGCACTGGGGTAGGGACGAGAGGGACGGGAAGGCGGGGTGTTGGGAGGTGGGGGGCGGGCCCTCCGCGCGCGCCGGCGGGGTGGACGTCTGAGGCCGGAGACTTTGGCGCCTTCTCAAGCGGCGTGCCTGACGGCTCTGCCGGTGCGGTGCCCGGCAGGTGTGGCGCTCTGACCAGGCCGGGGGACCGCGTGCCGGCGGATCGTACGCTCGCGGCTTGCGCGGCTTGCGGAACGCGCGGCTCGCGGATGGCACCGGTGTCCGCGGCACGGATAGGCCACGGCTCGCGTCAGGGGCACGCACAGGAGCAGGCGAGGAACGGGCCGGGCGGTGGACGCGCCCGCCGCTCACCGGCCTGGAAGTCCGGTCCCACCTCTCAGGCCCCTTGTCGCCTCTCAGGCCCGGTCAGACTTCGCATGTCTCGCCTTCGTCCTGGGGCAATGCCGGGTGGCGGGTGGAAGCCGACGGAGGGAATCACGATGGTTTTCCCGTGGGCCCGAAGATGTCAGCTTGGGTGGAGAGGGTGAGGTGGTCGGGGCGGCGGGATTCGAACCCACGGCCTCTTGCTCCCGAAGCAAGCGCGCTACCAGACTGCGCTACGCCCCGCTGACTGACATTCGCCTTGTCCGGGTCACAAGGAGAAGGGTTTACTTAGGCAGGGCAGGCGTGATGTCAATTGGGGGATTGGGGAATTTTGGGTGCGGAGAGGGGGGGTCAGCGGTAGACGTAGGTGGCGGCAAGGTCGCCCGCGGCGGCGTCCCAGGGCACGTAAAATTCGAGCAGGGCGCGCCGGGTGCCCAGGCAGTGGTGCCAGACGGCCTGGAGTTTTGTTTGCGGGTCGGGCAGGGGGTCGGCGAGCGGGGCTCCGTCGTCGTCGAGAAGCCGCAGGCGCAAGCGACCTTCGACCGGGCGGATGGTGGCGATGAAGAGGTAATCCAGACCGCCGATGAGGTGGACCGGGCAGAGGAGCGACTGGCGTGGCTGGAGGTGGTGGGCGAGGAAGTGATCGCGGATTTTCCAGCCGTCGGAGGCGAGGCGGCGTGCGGCTTCGAAGGCGCGGCGGCGGGCGAGGGTGGCGAAGTCGACCGGGGTGAGGTCTTGGGCGTGGGCGGGTGAGGGCAGGGCGGCCGGCACGAGGGTGGCGGCGGCCAGGGTGAGGACGTCGCGGCGGGTCATCATGGGGTGAGCAGGCGGGTGAGGGCGGTTTGCAGGCATTCGGCCAGTTTTTCGCGGCGGCCGGCGTGGGTCGGCGGTTGTTCGAGCAGGCGGGCGAGGCGGTCGCAGAGGTTCAGGCAGCGGGTGACCGAGCGGTTGTTGCGGACGCGGTCGTCGAGCTCGTCCATTTCCGACTGGAGCCATGCGATGATGGCCGGGTGCAGGCCGACG
>JALRGF010000602.1 GCA_023253495.1 Verrucomicrobiales bacterium | reverse complement strand
ACCGCACCCGGCCGTTATCACCTCCGCGTCTGCCGCACGCTCTCCTGCGCCATGGCCGGCAGCCATGAGCTGATGGAATCGCTCTGCCGCGAGGCCGGCATCGACCGTTCGCACACCGACCACCATCACCCGATCGCCGTCTCCGCCGACGGAAAGTTCAGCATCGAGTTCGCCGAATGCCTCGCCTCCTGCGGCACCGGACCGGTCTGCATGGTCGAAGACGACTTTTACGAACAGGTCGAACCGACCGCCGCCGGCGCCAAGGCGCTGCTCGACCGCTATCGCGCCCGCTGAGAAGCGCATCCCCCGAAGCCCCGTCCGACGCCATGCTGTCCCTCCATCCCGCTGGAGACCCCGCGGCGTCGCTGACTCCCGAGCGCCTGCGGGCCAGTCTGTGGATTGATCTTCAGGAACCGACCCCGGAGGAAATCGCTCTGGTGCAGTCGGCTCTCGGGGTGGAGTTGCCGACCCGCAGCGAAATGCAGGAAATCGAGGTGTCTTCGCGGTTGTACACCGAAAACGACGCCATTTTCATGACGGCCACCGTCATCCAGAAGGCGGATGCGGCCTTTCCCGAGACCACTCCGGTGACCTTCGTGCTGGCGCCGTCCAACCTCGTCACCATCCGCTACGGCAACCCCACGCCGTTCCGCACGTTCAGCGCGAAATGCGACCGTCCCGGAACCGGTTTCACCACCCGCGACAAGATGTTCGGCGGGCTGATGGATGAAATCATCGACCGCGTCGCCGATATCCTCGAGCTCGCCGGCGCCGAACTCGACGCCATCTCGCGCATCATCTTCAACATCCCGTCGCAGCACGGCACCACCCGGCCGCCCGCCGGCCCGAAACCGGACTACACCGCCATCCTCGAGCGCATCGGCCGCTGCGGCGACCTCGCCGGCAAGGCGCGCGAAAGCCTGCTCAGCCTGGCCCGCATCGTCGCTTTCTACATCGAACTGGTCCGGGTCAAGGCGCCCCAGGAACTCGATGAACACTGGCGCACCGTGCGCAGCGACGTCTCGTCACTCACCGAACACGCCAACTTCGTCTCGTCCAAAGTGAACTTCTTCCTCGATGCCACCCTCGGCATGATCAACATCGAGCAGAATACCATCATCAAGATCTTCTCGATCGCCGCCGTCGTCTTCCTGCCACCGACCATGGTGGCCAGCATCTATGGCATGAACTTCAAGTTCATGCCCGAACTCGACTGGCCGTTCGGCTACCCGCTCGCCCTCGGCCTCATGGTCCTTTCCGCCATCCTCCCGTGCTGGTACTTCCGGCGCAAAGGGTGGCTGTAGACGGAAAGCCGGGCGACGCTTCCCGCGCCCCCACCGACACCCGAATGCCACACCCCTCCCGCCCGCCGCTTTCACCGGCGACCGCCGAGCCCGTCCGCGCCCGCGTTAATTTCCTTTGCCGTCACCCGGTCGGCGGATAGACTCACTTGGTTTGTCATCCCCGCAGGCCTTGCCTGTTCCTGGTTCACATCCCCAGTCCCCTATCCCCACCCCCAGCAGTCCATGAGCGTTCGATTCTTCTCTTTCGCGGCAGCCGCCCTGGCGGCCACCCTGACCGGCTGCCTCACCCAGGAGCAGACATACCACCTCAACCCGGACGGCAGCGGCAGGCTGGAGCTGGCCATGAGCGTCGACACCTCGATGATGGGTGCCTTGGGAGGCGGCGGGGGCGGTGCCGGTCAGGACATGGGCAAGGAAGTGGCCCTGCAACTGCTCCGCGGCACCGAGGGCATCGACACCTGGGCCGACCTGACCCACGAAACCGCCGCCGACGGCAAAACCAAGGTCACCGCCACCGCCTTTTTCAAGGATGTCAACAAACTCAAGATGAGCGCCGGCGAACAAGCCGGCGGCGCGTCGGCCGGCGCGCTGAATTCCTCCCGCAACGGCGATTCGTGGACGGTTTCGATGGGCGTGGCCGGTGGCGAGGCCGCTCCGTCGGCCCCGTCGGCCCCGGACGCCGCCACGCTGCCCGCCGAACAGATCAACACCGCAATCCAACAGGCTCAGGCCCAATGGGAGGCGAGCAAATCACTGGTCGCCCCGATGGTCGAAGGCGCCAAAATCACCACCACCGTAAAGGCCGGCGGCACGGTCAAAAAAGCCGTTGGTTTCAGCAAAGTCGATGACCGGACTGCCAGCATGAGCTTCGACGGCACCAAGGTGGTGGCCGCCATTGACACGATGATGAACAACCGGGAGATCATGGCCAAGGCGCTGGCCGGCGGCGATGTCATGGGGGTGCTGCGGGACCAGAAACTGATGCAGAAAACCATTATGGAGTCCCTCACCGACGGCCAGGGCCTTCCCACCGTCGAACTGACCCCGGGCTCCCCGGCATTCGATTACGCCGCGGAGGTGGCCAAGGCGAAGAACGGCCAGTCCGAGGCCTTCAAGGAGCTGCTGGCGGAAGCGCAGAAGCCCAAGGGAGGCGCGATCATCCGCCCGCCGGCTGGCGGCAGCGTTCCGGAGAAGAAGAAGGCGCCGGCCACGGTGAAGTGACCGCGGCGTGAGCACGCGCCGACCCGATCCCGGCCGGCACCGTCTTCCGCAACCGCCCCCGCACAGCTCTTTATTTCCGGCTCGTGGCATTCCTGTACCGCAGCTTCCTCGTCCTCGTGATTGCGGCCATCACGTGGTACTCGTATCTCAAACACATTGAGGGCCGCGACCGCGCGGCGCGGGTGCAGGAGATTCAGGACTGCCTGGAGCGCCGCGCTTTTGCCCCCGGCCAGCCCCCCCGGCTGGCCCAGACACAGTTCCTCAAGACCCTGGTCCGTCTGCACGAGGCGGATCTGGCGGAGCGCAGTCTGGGGTGGTGGAAAACCAAGGACATCTCCCTCAGCTGGTATCTTGAAGAAGGACTGAAGACACTCGAAGCCAGCCCGGAGGAGGCCGCCCTGATCAGCCGTGCCCTGCAGAATGCAGCGGTCGAACTCCAGCGCCACGACGCTTTCGCCCTCTCCGAAAACCGGGAACTGCTGGAAAAGGGTGAACTCCCCAAGGCCACCGATGGCCTTTTTGCCGGGGATCCGCTGGTCATCGGGTTCCAGCTCTCGCCCGTCGTGCTGCCCCCGCTCCGCAATCACCCGGGCAACTTCCTGATCCAGCCGGCCACCGTCTGGGCGTTGCAACAGGATCTGATCGAACCGTCGCAGCTGGCCGCGGTCCGTGAATTCGTCGCAGCCGGCGTCCTCCCGGAATCCGCCCACACCGAGCTGCGCCAACAGCTCATCCCGGCCACTCCGGCCTCCACCGCGCAGAAAAACGACTAGCCAAGCGGCCGCCCTCGGCTTGTATGACCGCGGTGGTCGGAACGGCGGACCGGGCCCCGACCCGGCGCCCGTTCCCGCATTCATCCCTCATCGGATCTTGAAGAAGAAAGTCCTCTTTGTCTGCACCGGAAACGTCTGCCGCAGCCCGATGGCTGAAGGCCTGTTTCGCCGGATGGTCGAAAAACGCGGTGACTTCGAAGTTGCCTCGGCCGGCGTGGCCGCGCTGCCCGGCCAGCCGGCCAGCGCCCACACTCTTTCGGTCCTCCGCGAGGAAAAGATCGACCTGTCGTATTTCCGCAGCCAGCCGCTGA
>JALRGF010000519.1 GCA_023253495.1 Verrucomicrobiales bacterium | reverse complement strand
CCGGCCCGGACGCCTGGTCCGCCAGCCGCCAGACCGGCGGCACCCCGGGCGCGCCGAATTTCCCCGATGGCCCGCTGCCCGATGGCGTGCGCCTTTCGGAAATCAGCGGTGCCTCGGACAGCCTCTTCAAGATCGAACTGGTCAACGAAGGCGCCACGCCCGCCGCCCTCGCCGACCTGCGCCTCGGCGCGTTCCGCCCGCCGGCCGGCACCCTCGAACCCGGCGGCTTCATCGTGTATGACGAAACACAGCTTGGCTTCCGCCCCACCGACGGATCACGGCTTTTTCTCTTCGGCGACGGCGGCACCACCCTGCTCGACGCGACCACCGTGCGCCCGACCGGCCGCGCACGCCACGACAGCCGGATGCTGGTGCCTTCGGCGCCGACGTTCGGGACCGCCAATGTTTTTGACCTCACCACCGATATCGTCATCAACGAAATCATGTTCCGGGCCCCGCCGTTTTCCAGCCGCCCGGGCACGCCGGCGGTCGTTGAATCGGTGGAAATCCTGCCGCTCGGCGCACCCTGGCGGTACCGCGCCGACAACGTCGACCTGGGTGCCGGCTGGGCGGCCGCGCCGCACCCGCCGGGCAACGGCTGGCTGGAAGGCCCGGGCCTGCTCGGCTTCGAAACCACGCCGGACGCCCTGCCGGAACCGCTCCGCACACCGATCGTTTCATCCAATGCGGTCACGTATTATTTCGAAACCGAGTTCTCCCTGACCGCCGCCCAGCTGGCCGAACTGAAAACACTGCGGGTGGAACACGTCATCGACGACGGCGCCGCCTTTTTCCTCAATGGCACCGAAGTCCGGGAACTGCGGTTCAACCTGCCCGCCGGCGAACTCACCCACTCCACCCTCGCCACCGCCGGCGTCGGCAATGCCGTGCTCAGCGCGCCCCGCGACCTGCCCGCCGCCGGCCTGAATCTCGTCGCCGGCACCAACCGCCTCTCCGTTCAGGTCCACCAGCAGATCGCCACCGGAAACGACATGGTCTGCGGCGTGCGCCTCTCGCTCGCCAAAACCATCACCCCGGAAATCCCCGCCACCCCGGTCACCGCAAACCCGGAAGAATGGATCGAACTCCATAACCGCGGACAGAACGCCATCGACCTCTCCGGCTGGTCGCTCGCCGACGCCGTCAGTTTCACCCTGCCACCAGGCACCGCGCTCGCCCCCGGCGGATTCCTCGTCGTTGCCCGCGACAGCGCGGTCCTGAAAGCGACATGGCCGGAACGCGCCTCCCTCATCCTCGGTGATTTCACCGGCTCGCTGGCCAACAACGGCGAACGCATCGAGCTGCGCGACGCCCGCGGCAACCCGGCCGACACCGCTGTCTACCTGCCCGGCCCGCGCAGCGACGGCGGCGGTTCCACCCTCGAACTCAGTGACCCCCGCAGCGAGAACAGCCGGCCGGCCGCCTGGCTCGACAGCGACGAATCCGCCAAAAGCGAATGGCAGGCGTTCTCGTGGCGCGCGCCCGGCACCCAGAAGTTCGGGCCGACCACCTGGAACGAACTGCGCCTCGGTCTGCTCGACGCCGGGGAATGTCTCATCGACGACCTGCGCGTCCGTCGCGATCCGGACGGGGCCGCGGTCGAACTGCTCCGCAACGGCGATTTCCAGGCCACGCCCGCCGGCGCCCACTGGCGGTTCCTCGGCAATCACGGCTCCAGCCGCGTCATCGAGGACCCGGCCACCCCCGGCAACCGGATCCTCCATTTCGCCGCCACCGGCCCGACCGAAACCAACCACAACCACGCCGAAACCACCTTCGTCAACAACACCGCCCTCACCAGCGGACTGCACGAAATCAGCTTCCGCGCCCGCTGGCTGTCCGGCACCAACCAGCTCAACATCCGCGCCTACTACCAGAAACTCGCCCGCACCTGGGAACTGCCGATCCCGTCGCGGCTCGGCACCCCGGGCGCCCGCAACTCGCGCGCCGTCGCCAACGCCGGCCCGGTCGTCAACGACCTGCTCCACACCCCCGCCATCCCCGCCGCCAACGCTCCGGTCACGGTCTCGCTCGCCGCCACCGACCCCGATGGCGTGGCCGCGGCCGCCCTGCAATTCCACTTCGACAAACCGTTCGGGATCGAAGGTCTGCTCGGCAGCGGAATACCGCTCGTCCAATGGTTGCTCGGTATACCCCTGCGCATGGCGCCCCGCAACGGGATCTACGGCTTTGAATCGGATTTGGGCAGGGGCGTCACGCTGGCGCTGGAATGGCTGTGGCTGGCCCCCGTGGTCGCGATTTTCTTCCTGCTCTGGAGGCGTGGTCGTGCGGACTCG
>JALRGF010000457.1 GCA_023253495.1 Verrucomicrobiales bacterium | reverse complement strand
CCGTTCTTTTTCTGCTCTACTTATTTCAGCCGGTCCTCGGCTTCGTCCCCGGTCATTTGTCCGGAAGGCGGGCCGGGTCGCCCTTGTTTCGCGATCGTCCGGGCGAGCACGACGCCGTAGACCGTGTAGCCGAGGATATTGGCGGCCGAGAGGAGCAGGCAGAACCCGGTCAGGGAAAGGCCGCAGGTGCCGGCGATGGAAAAGGCGGCCAGCAACAGGCCGACGGCCGAGAAGTCGTAAGCGAGTTTCCATTCCTGGGCCTGGAGAACCGAGAGTGCGCGGCTGAGCGGACTGACGATGAATGCGGCATACAGCCAGGGGGCGAGGCAGGCGGCGACGGGACCGGTCTCGCTCCAGGCGGCACCGAAGACGAGCGGAAACACCGAGGGTGACAGCGTGATCACCACGATTAACGGCACCAGTCCGACGAGGGCCAGATTCCGGAGCAGCTTGTAAAAAAGGGAGCGGGCGCGGGCGTGATCCCCGGCCGCCATGGCCCGGGCGAGTTCCCGCTGAAAGACATCGGCCACGGCGGCTCCCAGCTGGCCATTGGGCGCACCGACCACCAGGCGCGCAAGGCCGAACCAGCCGGCCGCCGGCACGCCATACAATTCCGCCACCAGCGGAAGCGGCAGGGTGAGGGCGAGGGCGTTGATCCAGGTCGACGGCGTCTCGAGCAGCGCGGATTTCCGGTATTTGGCGGCCGCCGCAGCCAGCTGTGCGCAGGCGATGTTCTCAGGCCGGCTCGCGGCGAAGTGGCGGCGCGCGGCCCGCATCAGGCGGGCCATGGCGAGGCAGGCCCCGGCCAGTTCCGCCGTCAGCAGCCCGATGATACCGCCGCCGACGAGACCGAGGGCGATCTTGGTTCCCGCGTTGGCGGCGGCACGGGCCATCGACGTCTGCGTAATGTCCTTGAACAGGCCGCCCCGCAACGCCCAGGCCCGATGAAGCATGAACAGGCCATGGCCGGCAAAGGTGGGAAGGACAAACAGAAAAGTGGCGGCGGGCAGGCGGTCGAATTCAAGAATCCGGAAATGCCGCAGCGCCCAGAGCAATGGCAGCCCGAGAACCGACATGATCAAGACCAGCAGGGTGCCGAGCCGGAGCAGAACATGGGATTCGGCATCGTCCCGTGCAATGAGCAGAGCGTACTCATAGCGCAGCGACAGGGAGTTCGCCCAGAGCAGGAAAAACGAAAGAAACAGGGAAACAGTGCCGATTTCCGCGGGGGTGTACAGCCGGGTCACCAGCGGCATCGCCGCCATTCCGATGAGCTGAGCCATGGCCGTGCTGCCGCCAAGCAGCAGAACGCTCCGGGCGATCCGGCCCTCGGGCACGAGGCTCCTGAGAGTGGCCAGAATTCGGTTCACGGGCATATCATGCGGAACTGAGCATTATTCAGAAGTCCCGTGCTGACAAGCAGGGGGGCGGCGCGCGGACGGTGGCCGCTCGGTGGCGGTGCGGTGGCGGCGCGGTGCCATATCACCGCTTTTTGGTGTCGCCAAAGTCGCGGCCCGCGTGTGGGGCAGCTTGGATTGGGGGGCTGGTCACGGCCGTCGCGCCGGTCTTGATGGAAACCGGTTTCCGAACTGGTCCTTTGCGGACGTCGTCACCCGGGCCGTCGTGCCGGCCCCGACCAAAAGCGGGGTCGTGCCCCCGCACTCCAAAACTCTGGGAGTGCGGCGGCACGACGCCGCTTTTTTTTCCTCCCCGGGTCGCGTC
>JALRGF010000622.1 GCA_023253495.1 Verrucomicrobiales bacterium | reverse complement strand
GGGTCGGGCCTCGGCGGAGGGCGGCACCTCCGCTGCGATGGGAACCTCGGCGGGGGCGGGGAGGACGGGGCCGGCGGTGGCGGACGCCTTTTTACGATCCGCAGCCGGCTGCTGGCGGGCGACGAACAACCCGAGGGCGGTCAGCACAATGGCGACCGCGGCACCCCAGGCGATGGCATCCCGGAAAAATCCGCGGGCCGCGGTGGCGCGGTGGCGGGGGCCTGGAGATGGATCCGGCGCACCGGAAGGCGGTTTTGACATAAAGAAATCATGCCTCGTCACAGAGGGTCCAGGGCGAGGCGGAAAAATTTCTGTGGCGCGGACAGATCATGCCGGGTTTCAACGGCCACCGGCCCCCCGTCACCGGTACGGGGCGATTCGATGTCGGACCAGCTGCCGCTGAGGGCGGTGGCCGAAACCTGCAACTGATACCGCCGTCCCGGGACTGATTCCGGCACGAGAACGCGGACAAACGGACCGGAAATTTCCAGCCGGGGAGCGACCAGTTCCTGCGGGAGCAGTGGGGGCGGTTGGCGGCCATCCTCCGCTTTCATGGTCAGTTTCAAGACGGACCAAGTCTGAGAACCAAACCTTTCCTGCGGGCTCACGGACGCGCCCAGCTCGTAGCGGCCCGGATATAAGGACAGATTCTGAGGTATGTCGGAGGCGCTGCAGCTCAGCAGGTTGGCTGAATCTCCCTGTTTGGTGAGCGACAGTTTGAGATCCGATTCGGTGACATCCGTCTCTCCCATGCCGACAGCAACCGCCCGGCAGGCTGTGATGGTGAAGGCCACGGTCGTTGTTTCGGCCACCGTGAAGACAGCTTGAAAGGCCGCTTTTCCCTGACCCCCTGTGAGGCGCCCTCCCCGGAGCGCCGTGTGGGCGCTCAAATCAATGTCGACTCCCGATGAGTGGAAAACGGACTCATGGACCGCGAGGATTTCCTTCGGAGGGTCCTGCCAGGGCAGTGCCGGCAGCCCGACGACCACCGGCGCGCTGTAACGCCATGAAGCCAGCGAGGTGTCGGAACCGTCGGGACTCGCGGAACGCGTGGCAGACACCCACACAATCGGCTGCGCCTGCAGTTGATGAAGTCCGCCCGCGAGAGTGACGAGGCCGAGGACGGAAACGAGCAGACGATTCATTGACCCGGCCATACTAAGCCCTTCGTCGTGCTGTCAATCATCCGATTGTTCATGGCCGGCGCAGCGGCGGTAATTCCGATTCTCTCAGAGCGTGCTCTGTGACGGCAGCGACGCGTGCCCCTGGCGTTCGCTCATCATGCGGTAGCGCCAGTAGGGGGACGGGTTGAGCAGGACGCGGCCGGGGCCGTGGTACATGCGGAGCATTTTTTCACCGGACGTGAAGATGCCCATGAAGTTGGCGGTGGCGCGGCGGGTGGTGAACTTCACGTCGGCGGTGCGGCCGATGACGTAGGGGCCTTCGACGGCGACGCTCTGGCCTTCCTCGAGCGTGATGCACTCGATCGGGCCGCGGGTGGCCACGACGACCTTGCCGTAGCCAGTGACCTTGGTCTGGAGGTACATGATGCCCTGGCCGGTCCACAGGCCGGTCATGAACCGTTCGCGGTGGAACTTGATATCGACGGATCCTTCCGAGGCCCAGTAGTTTCCTTTTTCGAGGATCCACGATTCCCCGTTCAGTTCGATGATGTGGAACCCTCCGAGCGATGATTCCAAGGTGATGACGCCGGTGCCGGTGTAGGTGGGGCGGTAGACGGCCTCGTCGGCCAGCACCGCCTTGAAAAGCGAGCGCATGGCCGGAACCAGCGGGGAGTGGATCCGGATGTCCCCGACGTAATAACACAGGGCTCCGGCTTCCACGCGCACCGTTTCGTGGTCGAGGTGGATTTCGACGTAGCGGGTGCCCTCGAGGTGGTGGATGCTGAATTCGGCCATGGTTCCGGGCGATTACGGGGCTCACTCAGCGCGGGACGACCGTACTTCCTGCCGGCATTGCAGGCAGGTGTGGAAGATCCGGGTTCGTTTCTGCTCGAGTTGGTTGGTGCGCCCGAAGACGCTGCCCCCGAGTTTGATGACCAGACCGCTGAGCAGTGCAAAAACCACCGCGGCCACGATCAGGGCACCCCAGAAATTGATCGGTGCTTTCCACCAGGCGATGGCACCGCCGATCAGACTGACCGGGAGCAGGAGCGGCCAGAACCCGTCTTCCGGTTCGGTATAAATGACCGGTGGTTCCTCCGACTCCTGTTTCGGGTCGCAGCGGCCACAGATCATTTTCCCGTGGTAGGAGCAGTCCATGTTGACACACTGGTACGTCTCCTCGGCGGGCAGCACGCGGGCCCGGCAATGGTAGCAGAAATAATTCCGGCAGGCGGTGCAGAAGTAGGACTCGGGGTCCACCGCCGACCCGCAGCACGGGCATTTTTCGACGTTGCCGCTCCGTTTCGTCAGTTCATGGGTCATGGGTGAAAGTGTGGGGGTGGAGCCGTGACTGGGGGTGGCGTATCGGGCGACAGTGGACAGGCCCCTCATGGAGGACGCTTGCCGCAGGCCGGTCGGGATGATCGCCATCGCCGTTGTCATTCCGTTTACCAAGGGGTTGTGCCGGAGCAAGATGAAAGCGTCGCCCCGGGGATTCCGAACGGTGTTTTCCGATCGGGAGGGAAAATGCCTTGGCGGACAGCCACTGCCCCAGCCGCTCCCTGGCAGGAAGGAAAAACCGACGTCATGGTGGAGTCCCGGCCAAAGCCGGAACCGGTGGCCCAAGGCACAGCAATAAAAAACCCCCGCTTCTTCCCCAACCACACTTCGCCTATTCCGGCGACCCGGCCGGGACTCCAACTCCCAAGCCTCTCAAAGTCACCTCAAGTGCCCACGCGAGCCGGAGCCGGCGGGGTAGGCCCGTCAGCACGAAGCCGTGGCGGACAGCCGCTGGTCTGCTTGCTGCGCCCGGGCCGCCGCATTCCGACTGGTGTCGCTACTCCAAACAGGCAGCCCTCTTTTGAAGACTCGCTTTGACTCAGAGGCCGCCGGCGGCGGGTTCCGGTGCCGCTGGAGCGGGCGCGGGGGCTGGGGGGGCAGCGGGTACCGGCGCCGGGGCGGCCGGCTCCGGAGGGGCCGGTGCGGTGGGCGCGGGAGTCGGGGGTGCGGGAGTCGGGGGTGCGGCGGCCGCCGGTTCGGGAGCCGTTGGTTCGGGTGCGGTGGCGGGGGCGGCTGGCTCCGTGGCAGCGGGAGCGGTTGGTGAGCCGCCTTCGGCTTCGGTGGTGGTGGTCCCGGGGTTGGCGGCGGCCGGGGTGGATTGGGGGGATGATTTTTTGGCGGGGAGGAATTTTTTGGGTGGGCGCCGGCCGCCGGCCTGGCGGGTCCCTGGTTTCACGCCGTATTTGGTGCCGTTGATGGTGACCGGGGTGCCTTGTTTCACGTGGGAGAAAAACCATGAGGCCATGCTGGCGGGCAGGCGGATGCAGCCGTGGGAGGCCGGGTGGCTGGGCACCACGCCCTGGTGGAAGCCCATGGCGGTCGGGCTGCCCTTGCGTTCGAAGCGCTGGAAGTATTTCATCAGCGACCCGACGAAGCGGGATCCGGCGGGTTGCGGGTCGTATCCGGCCTTGACGTCGCCGGACACGGTGCGGCCACGGGTGGAGACGTAGCTCCCGTAGAGGTTGGACCGGTGATTGAGGTTTTTCTGGCCGATGGTGTAGGCACCGGTTTCGGTGCGGTAGCCGGAGCGGCCGCTGGAGATGCGGCTGGCGGCGATCAGTTTGTTCTGATGGTAGAGATACACCCGTTGCTGGTCGAGTTCGACGACGTAGGCGGTGTCGCTGGCGCTGAGGTTCGGTGTCTGGTCGGCGGGCGGGTGAAATCCGTGTTTGCCGCCCT
This sequence comes from Verrucomicrobiales bacterium, assembly GCA_023253495.1. GTDB lineage: Bacteria > Verrucomicrobiota > Verrucomicrobiia > Verrucomicrobiales > V1-33 > CAJBME01. Next base: position 9,751 of record JALRGF010000622.1, on the reverse strand, counting down.
TGGCGAAAAAGGCGTCGACGGCGGCCACGTCTTCGGGGCGCGCGGAAGTCGGGTGAGAGCTTCGGGAGGCGGAGGCCTCCGCGGCGGTCGCGGCTTCTTCCGGGGAGGCGGCGGCGTCTTTCTTTTTCAGCGAGGAGCAGGAGATGCCCAGCAGCACGGGGATGAGGGCGAGCAGGGAAACGAGCTTCATGCGGGTTGAGTGTCTCCCGGGTTTGAGCGGCGGCAAGTCGGTCTTTTGGATGGGTTAAACAGTTTTCCGTCGGGGCTCACGGCATTGCCTTTCCGCGGGGGTGTCGTATCGGCGGAAATGCCTTGTTCCGTCACCCCGCGGTTGCTGCCGTGTCTGGAGTCGCTGCTGCCCGGCGGGCTGGCCCTGCTGGAAGAGTGGGTGGGGCGGAACAGCTTTACGGCGCATGCGGCCGGGGTGAATGCGCTTGGGGCGGCCACGGCGGAGGCCTTTGCGCCACTCGGGTTTTCCTGCGAGTTTGTGCCCTCGGAGAACCCGCAATACGGATCGCATCTGTATCTGCGACGCGGGGCCCGCGGGCGTCCGCCGGTGGTGCTGGTGACGCATCTCGACACCGTCTTTCCGCCGGAGGAGGAAAAGGCGAATGATTTCCGCTGGCGCCCCGAGCCGGCCGAGGGGCGGATCTACGGCCCCGGCACGGTGGACAACAAAGGCGGCACGCTGGTCCTCTGGCTGGTGTTGCGGGCGCTGGCCGAACTGGCTCCGGAGGTGCTGGAGGCGCACGACTGGCTGATTGCGGCCAATGCCAGCGAGGAGGCGTTGAGCGCGGATTTTGCGCGGCGCACCGCCGAGCGGTGTGAACCGGCGGCGGGGGGCGTCCCGCGGGCGTCGGCGGTACTCGTCTTTGAAGGCGGGGTGCTGAGTGGCCGCGAATTCACCGTGGTGACCGGTCGCAAGGGGACAGCCGATGACCGGGTGCTGGCGGCCGGCCGCGCCGCCCATGCCGGCAGCCGGCATGCTGACGGCCGGAATGCCATTGTGGCCTTGAGCGAGGCGGTGCTGCGGCTGGCGCGCCTGACCGATGAGGCGCGCGAGGTCACGGTCAATGTCGGGGCCATCCGCGGCGGCACCGTGGTCAACCGGGTGCCGCATGAAGCGTGGTGCGACCTCGAGATGCGGGCGTTTGACGACCGGGTGTTCGAGGAGACGCGGGCGGCGATCAGGTCGCTGGCCGGTCCGTCGGCGGCGGTGCCGGGGGCTGAACTGGTGGTCGTCCCGACCGGGCTCACCCCGGCCTGGTCCGGAGATGGCGGTACGGCCCGCCTGCTGGATCTGTTCAGGGACGTCGCCGCCGACCAGTGTGCCTCGGTGGTCTCTGAGCGGCGCGGCGGATTGAGCGATGCCAATTACCTGGCGCACCTTGGTCCGACGCTTGACGGCCTTGGCCCGTCCGGCGGTCAGGCCCACTGCTCGGAACGCTCCGCCGACGGCTCAAAAATCCAGGAGTATGTGGAGGTGGCCTCGTTCGTTCCCAAGGCGGCTCTGGTCTTGGAGATGTTGCGGCGCTGGGAGACCACGCCTGCGAGCGACCCCGGAGAGCCGTCTGTCTCCCGGTGATCGCAAGTCCTCGGGAAGGAGGGGGGAGTGCGGGAGGGGGGAGCGGATCAGAATGCCGGCATGTCAGGGAGGAATGGCCGGAGCAGGAGTAAGGCGCGCGGCCGGGCGGGGCCGGTCCGTCCGGCGGATCAGGGGTTCTGGAACGTCGGGGCCAGGGCGGTACCGGCCGCGGTCGGGGTGGCGTGGAGGTGGACCTTTTCGACATCAACCGACACCACCTTGTATTCCGGGCACATGGTATCCTCGTCGCATTCGCTGCTGGTGACGTTATTGACCGGCGTTTCCGGGAAGTGGAAAGTGGTGTAAAGGATGCCCGGTCGGACTTCCGTGGAGAGGCGGGCGCGCAGGCGCACTTCGCCGCGGGCGGAGAACAGGCGCACCAGATCGCCGTCCTCGATGTCCTTCTGGGCGGCGTCCTGCGGGTGAATGGCGAGCAGATCCTCGGTGATGATGCGGGCGTTGCCGGTGCGGCGGGTCATGGTGCCGCAGTTGTAGTGTTCGAGCAGGCGGCCGGTGGTGAGAATGAACGGGTACTGTTCCCCGTGTTTTTCGATCTCCCTGGACTCCTTGAAGCGGAAGAAATGGAACCGTCCGCGGCCGCGTTTGAACGAGTCCTGGTGGAGGATCTGCGTGCCCTCGCCGTTTTCCGAAATCGGCCACTGCGTGCCCTGGTCGGTAAGACCTTCCCAGGTCGCGCCTTTGAAGAATGGCACGATACGCGCAATTTCGGCGAGCACCCCGTCCGGGGTGTAATCGGGCTGGGGCAGGCCCATGCGCTGCATGATCTCGCAGAGGATCTGGCCGTCCGGTTTGGTCCCCGGAAGCGGCGCAATGACGGCATTGACCCGCTGGACGCGGCGCTCACCATTGGTGAAGGTGCCGCTTTTTTCGAGGAAGGACGAGGCCGGCAGGACGACGTCGGCGAGTTCGGCCGTCGGCGTCATGAAGAGTTCCTGGACGATGAGGAAATCGAGCGCGCTGAGGGCGGCGCGGACGTGTTCGGTATTCGGGTCGGTCTGGACCACATCCTCACCGACAATCCACATCGCCTTGAGCTGGCCGGCGAGGGCGGCGTCATACATCTGCGGGATTTTCCAGCCGATTTCGTTGCTGAGGTGGGCCCCGTAAAATTCCTCGTAGAGCCGGTGGTTGGTCGGGTCATTGACCTGCAGGTAGCCCGCCCCCTGGTGCGGCTGGCACCCCATGTCGGCGGCACCCTGCACGTTGTTCTGGCCGCGGAGCGGATTCACGCCGACCCCCGGGCGGCCGATGTTGCCGGTCATCATGGCGATGTCGGCGATGGTCATGACGGTCTTGGAGCCGTGGCTGTGCTCGGTGACCCCGAGACCGTGGAAAGCCATGGCATTTTCCGCGCCGGCGTATTCGACGGCGGCCGCCTTCACCTTGTCGCGCGGTACCCCGTGGATGGCTTCCAGCTCGTCAAGGTCCAGGCCGCGCAGCCCGGCCTCGAATTCCTCCCAGTTTTCACAGCGCTTCGCGATGAAATCGCGGTCGATCAGGCCGGCCTCCCAGATGTAGTAAGCGAACATGTCGAGCAGGGCGACGTTGGTGCCGGGGCGCAGCTGGAGGTGGTGGGTGGCGTACGGGACCAGTTCGATTTCGCGCGGATCGATGATGATGAGCGGCACTCCCTTGAGGGCGCGCTGTTTGATTTTCGAGCCGGTGACCGGGTGGCCTTCGGTCGGGTTGGCGCCGATGACGAGGATGCAGTTGGTGTACTGGAGGTCTTCCACGCTGTTGGTGGCGGCACCGGTGCCGAAAGCCTTCTGCATGCCCCAGGCGGTCGGGCTGTGGCAGACGCGGGCGCAGGCGTCGATGTTGTTGGTGCCGAAAGCGACGCGGATGAACTTCTGCATGAGATAGTTCTCCTCGTTGGTGCAGCGGGCTGACGAAATGCCGCCGACGGCGTTGCCGCCGTGCTCGTTTTTGATGCGGGTGAGGTTCCCGACGATGTGGGCGTACGCCTCCTCCCAGGTCGCCTTCTGCAGGGTGCCGTTGACGCGGATGAGCGGCGCGCGCAGCCGGTCGCGGTGGTTGACGAACTTGAAGGCGTAGCGCCCCTTCAGGCAGGTGTGGGCGTGGTTGACCTCGGAATCAAGCGGCGCCTGAATGCTGAGCACCTCATTGCCCTTGGTGGCGACGTTCAGGTTGCAGCCGACGCCGCAGTAGGTGCAGACGGTGCGGGTTTTTTTGCTGGCCTCGATCGACTTCGACATGAAGACGTCGCTGATCGCGGACGTCGGGCAGGCCTGGGCGCAGGCGCCGCACGAGACGCAGGGCGAGTCTTCGAAAGTGGTGTCCAGCCCCTTGATGATGCGGGCGTTGAATCCGCGGCCGTGCATCGAAAGCACAAACTGCCCCTGGATTTCGTCGCAGGCGCGCACGCAACGGGAGCAGTTGATGCATTTGGAGAGGTCCGATGTCAGGTACGGGTGCGAGAGGTCCTTTTCCCGGTCGAGGTGATTGGCCCCGGCCGGGTAGCGCACGCCGCGCACCCCGACCTTCGCCGCCACCGTCTGCAGTTCGCAGTTTCCGTTGACCTCGCAGGTCAGGCAGTCGAGCGGGTGGTCTGTGAGGACCAGTTCGACGATATTGCGGCGGTACCGGCGGATGGTGGAAGATTCGGTGAAGATATGCAGGCCCGGGGTGAGCGGGGTGTGGCAGGCGGCGACGACGCGGCGCGGGCCGTCTTCCTGAGTGGCGACCTCGACCGAGCAGACGCGGCAGGCTCCGTACGGTTCGAGCTGGGGGGCGTCGCAGAGCGTCGGGATGTGGCCGCGGCCGCGGTGGCGGTCGACGAACCGGAGCAGGGTGTCGCCGGCCTCAATGGCATGCGGTTCGCCGTCGATGAAGGCGGTGACAAGGGAAAGGTCCTGGACCATGGCGTGGTGGGGCGGTGGGTGGCTAGGATTGGAAAAACGGGCGCAGCTCGGAGTCAAAATGTTCCAGGGCGTTTTTGATCGGGAGAGGTACGCCGCCGCCGAGGGCGCAGAGGCTGGTGAACTGCATGGTGTCGAGCAGGTCGGCCATCAGTTCGCGGTCGATCTTGAAGGCCGCGTCCTCGCGCGCCTTGGCGATCAATTCCTTGCCCCGGGTGCTGCCGAGGCGGCACGGGAAGCATTTCCCGCAGCTTTCGTCGGCGGTGAACTGGAAGAGGTGCTGGATGTATTCGATCATCGGCATGGATTCCGGGATGCTGACGATGCCGGCGTGGCCGAGCAGGAAGCCGGCGTTGCGGAAGCTTTCGAAGTCGACGGTGAGGTCGTCGATGCGGCTGACCGGCACGATGCCGCCGAGCGGTCCGCCGACCTGGAGCGCTTTGATGGATGATTTGAAGCCGCCGGCCCTGGCGATGACGTCGCGCAGCGGGGTGCCCATGGCGACCTCGTAGATGCCGGGGCGGGTGAAATGGGAGTCGAGCGAGAGCAGTTTGGGACCGGTGGACTGGGCGGTGCCGATGCGGCTGTACCCCTGACCGCCGAGGGTGAGAATGGCGTGGAGGTTGGCGAAGGTTTCGACGTTGTTGACGATGGTCGGTTTGCGGAAGAGGCCTTCGACGGTGGGGAACGGCGGGCGGACGCGGACCTCGGGGCGCTGGCCTTCAATGCTGGCGAGCAGGGCGGTTTCCTCGCCGCAGATGTAGGCGCCGGCGCCCTTGATGGTTTTGAGGGTGAAGTTGAAGCCGCTGCCGAGGATGTCGAGGCCGAGCAGGCCGGCGGCGCGCAGGTCCTCGATGGCCTCGTTGATGACGCGCACCGAGTCCGGGTATTCGGCGCGGATGTAGAGGATGCCCACGCTGGCGCCGGCGAACCAGCCGGCGACCATCATGCCGAGGAGCACGCTGTGCGGCCGTTCCTCCATGAGGTAGCGGTCGATGTAGGCGCCGGGGTCACCTTCGTCGGCATTGCAGACGATGTATTTGAGCGGGCCGGGGGATTCGCGGCACGACTGCCATTTGAGGTGGAGCGGGAAACCGGCGCCGCCGCGGCCGCGCAGTCCGGACGCCTTGAGTTCCGCGGCGAACCAGTCGCGGTCCTTGTTGAGCAGGCCTTTGAACGGGGCGTAGAAGGCGTCGATCCCGTGGAAGGGGGCGGTGAGCTGGGCCGGCTGCAGGATGGAGACGACTTCGTAATGGTCCCGGGAGCGGCCGTTGCCGGTGGTGAAGAGGTGGTCGAGGGCGTCGTCCGGCTGGCCGGAATAATTGTGGCCCTCGTACTGGAACGCGCCGCCTTCGTGGCAGCGGCCGAGGCAGCAGATGTGACCGATTTCCTCCTGCGGGAAGTGACCGAGGAGTTTTTCGTGGAGCGGTTTCTGGGTGCCGGCGCAGAGGCAGGCGGACCCGTTGCAGACGAAGACTTTTTTGTGCGCGTTTTCGGCCTTCAGGAAATCGTAGGCCGAGACGGCGCCGAGGGTGACGGCGTCGCCAAAAAGCGATTCGCGACCGAGGGCGCGCACGTGTTCCGGCGTTTCCGCGGATCCGGTGGCCTCGGCCGCTTCAACCATGCGTTCGAACAGGTTTTTTTCGATACCTTGGCGGTAGGACAGATGGCTGAGGTTTTTCGACATGGGGCGGCCGGAACGTCTGTGCGGGATCAGGGGAGTCAAGCTGTATCGGTCTTCGGGCGAAGCCTGAAGGGGCGGCTGGACGGACGACTGACGTCGGCCGGCTGCGCGCTTGCGCGGAGGCGTAGGCGGTGCTGTGGTGGTTGGTTTCCGGTGGCAGGCCGGGGGCGCGGCTCATCCTTTTCCGAGGGGGGTGGCGGTTTTCGCTGCTGTCCCGGATACCGATGGCCATGCCTTCTCCTCTTTTCGAGACCCTGCAGCGCGCCCTGACCCGGCGTGGCTGGCACAGCGAGCCGGTGCCCGGCCGGGAGGTGCTGGAAGCTGTCTTTGAGGCGCACCACACGCGGGTGCGGGTGCATGCGCAGGTGTTTGCCGACATCCGTGCGGTGTCGGTGGTCGCGTATGCCACGGCCGAGGTGCCGGCGGCGCGGGCCGGCCTGATCGCCGAATCCCTGATGCGCCTCAACCAGCAGCTGACGCTGGGGAATTTTGAAATGGACTATGATGCCGGCCGCGTCTTTTTCCGCATCACCAACCTGTTCAGCACGGACCAGGGAGACCCGGAGGTGATGGCGGCCATGATGCATGCGGCGGTGGCGGAAATCGACCGGCTGACCCCGTTTCTCACGCTGCTGCTGCGGATGGACGCGGCCGAGCTGGCGCGCCTGAACCTCCGGCTCTTTCTCCAGCGCGAGGACCTGCTGCCCCCGGTGGCCGCCGACGGCAAAACCCTCTGAGCGCGGCAGGGGCTGGCGGTGAAGAATTTCCGTTTCGGACTGGGGCGATTGCAGGCATGATTCACAGTCCCGCCATGTCCCAACCCCGCATCGTCCTCGGTGTCACCGGATCGATCGCCGCCTACAAGGCGGCCGATCTGGCCGGTCAGCTGGTCAAGCGCGGCGCCAGCGTGACCTGTGTGCTGACGGCGGAGGCCCGCCAGTTTGTCACCCCGCTCACGCTGCAGGTGCTTTCGAAGAATCCGGTGGTCACTGACCTGTTTGACGAGACGGAAAGCTGGCGGCCGGGGCATATCGCGCTGGCCGACACGGCCGACCTGCTGCTGGTGGCGCCGGCCACTGCGCATACCATCGCCCAGCTGGCGCTCGGTCTGGCGCCGGATGCGCTGACGGCCATTGCGCTGGCCACGCGGGCGCCGCTCCTGATCGCGCCGGCGATGAATGGCAAGATGTGGCTGCACCCGGCCACCCAGGGGCATGTCCGCACGCTGGAATCGCGCGGCGCCGAATTCATCGGTCCCGACGAAGGCATGCTTTCGTGCGGTTACGAGGGGGTCGGGCGCTTGTGGCCGGTCGAGGGGATTGTCGACCGCGCCATGGCCCGGCTCGGGCGGTATGTCTGAGGAGAGTGGGGGGGCTCAGAGGATTTCGCCCGGCCGGTAGGCGGCGGCCTCGGGGCAGTCGGCGGCGGCGGCGCGCAGGGCGGTCACGGTGGAAGCGGTCTGCTCGAGGGCGGCGCCGGTGGCGGCCTGACCGCGGGCGAAGGCGGCTTCGAGCGCCTCCCGGTCAAGCCCGAGCCGCGGATCACCGGCGAGACGGTCGAGCAGGTCATTGTGGCCGATGGTCCCCGAGCGGAGGTCGCGCATGGTGGCGGTGGCGTGTTCCTTGATGGCTTCGTGGGCGGTTTCGCGGCCGACGCCGTGGCGCACCGCCTCCATCATGAACGTGGTGGTGAGCAGGAACGGCAGATAGCGTTCGTTTTCGCGCTCGACCGAGGCCTCGAAGACCTCCATCTGCGCGAGTACGGTGAGAAATGTTTCGAGCAGTCCGTCGAGCGCGAAGAAGGCATCCGGCAGCACCACCCGCCGGACCACCGAGCAGGACACATCGCCCTCGTTCCATTGGTCGCCGGCCAGCCCGGCGGCCATGGTCACATGCCCTTTGAGCAGGGTGTGGAAGCCGTTGATGCGCTCGCATGAGCGGCTGTTCATCTTGTGCGGCATGGCCGAGGAACCGGTCTGGCCCTTGGCGAACCCTTCACCGGCGAGTTCGTGGCCGGCCATCAGGCGCAGCGTCCGGGCGAAATTGCCGGGGCCGGCGGCCAGATCACAGAGGCACGAGACCACCCGGAAATCCAGGCTGCGCGGGTACACCTGCCCGACCGCCCCCAGCACCTGCTTCATGCCGAGGTGGTGCATGATCTGCTTTTCCAGCTCGGCCACCCGGGCGGCATCGCCCCCGAACAGACTGAGCTGATCGAGCTGGGTGCCCACCGCTCCCTTCAGGCCGCGGACCGGGTACGTGGCGATGAGATGGTCGAGGGCGCGGAAGGATCCGAGCAATTCCTCGCCGAACATGGCCCAGCGTTTGCCCACGGTGGTGAGCTGCGCGGCCACATTGTGGGTGCGCGCGGTCAACGGGATGGCCGCATCGCGCTCGGCCCGGGCCGCCACCGCCAGCAGGGCCGCCGCCGCCTTGGTGCGGATCACCCCGAGCGCGCGGAATACCTGGAGCTGTTCGACGTTTTCCGTCAGGTCCCGCGATGTCATGCCCTTGTGCACCTGTTCATGGCCGGCCAGTTCGCAGAACTCATCAATCCGCGCCTTCACATCGTGCCGGGTCACCCGCTCCCGGCGCATGATCGACGCCGGATCAATCCGGTCGAGCACCCGTTCATAGGCGGCGATGGCCGCCTCGGGAATGTCGAGCCCGAGCGACCGCTGGGCCTTCATCACGGCGATCCACAGTTCGCGCTCCAGACGGATCTTGCCCTCCGCCGACCACACCGCCTTCATCGGAGCGGTGGCATAGCGTTCAGCGAGGACGTTCGGAATCAGGCAATCGGACATGCCACGCGTTACGCCGGCGGCGCCCCAGGTCAAAAACGATCTGGGCCGATGGCCGTGGAAAGCCTCCCTGACGCACGGGCCTGGACGCGGGTCGGCGGATCTGCGTCACAGTGGCGACACTCTTGGCCGCCCTGCGGGCGGCTATCTTTCAGGCGGACGGCGCGTTTCCGAGACGGACGGTGATTTCGCCGATCAGGCGGCCGCGGAGCACCTTGAGGGTGACCAGACTGCCGGGGGCGGAATTGCGGATCATGACAGCGAGGTCGTCAGCGGAGCTGACCGGGGCGCCGTTGATGCGCAGGATGATGTCGCCGACTTCGAGGCCGTGAATTCTGGCCGGGCCGCCGGCTCCCAGTTCGCGGATGCCGACGCCGTGGGAGATGCCGAGCTGGCGGCAGTAATCTTCGGGGAGGTCGAAGGCGACGACGTTGAGGTGGCCTCGGGGGACCGGGGATTCCGGCAGGGTGACGGAGGGGGGGCGGTAGGTGGAGGCGGACTGGGCGCCCCCGAATATGCGGTCGCCGGGATCCGTGCGATTGACGATAAAGACCGGGTCAACGGTGCCCTTTTCACCGGAGTACGGGGCAAACGGGATGTAGCTTGAATGGGCCACGGGGGTTGATACGGAGCCGAAGCGGGGCAGATGGGGCAGGGCGGCCCAGCCGGCGGCAACGAGGCCGGCGGCGGCGGCCCAGGGGGCGGCGGCGGACCAGCGGCGGCGGGCGGGGGCGGCGGGGGCGGCGGGGGCGGGGGCGGTGCCCTCGATCACGCTGAAC
>JALRGF010000616.1 GCA_023253495.1 Verrucomicrobiales bacterium | reverse complement strand
GATCGGGTTGTCCTTGTGGACGAACACGGCGAGCGCGTCGATGGCCACTTTGACCTCGACAGGCTGGTAGCCGAACTTTTTCTCAAACGCGTCGAGTTCCTCTTTTTTCATGGCGCGGCTCATCGGGCCGAGCTGGGCAGTGCCTTCAATGAGGGCCGGGGGTGCAGTCGCGGACCCCTTGCCCTCGATCTGGACGTTCACATTCGGGTAGATCTTCTTGAACCCCTCGGCCCAGAAGGTCATGAGGTTGTTCAGGGTGTCGGATCCGATGGAATTGAGGTTGCCGGAAACCCCGCTGACCGATTGGTACGGCTTGATGGCGGGGTCGACGGCGACGGGGGCGGCGCTTACCGCCATGGTCAGGGCGGCAAGCAGGCCGGCGCCGGAGAGAAGATGACGACGTGGAGTCAGGGTGACGGTGGTCATGGTGGATGGTGGGTGTTTTATTTCAGGGAAAGATCAGGACGATCCGGTCAGGCGGCGGACCGCGCCGTATGCCGTGATGTTTTCCCGCCGGCATCGTCACTCACAACACGATTGACGTGACGGTTTCGTCACGAACGCGCTGGCGGGTGGCGCCGGGCGCCGGCATCCTTCTGCGGCGGGAGTCTTTCAGTTCGTGGCGGGGGCACGGCTGTGGCAAAACTGTCACCGTTCCCCCGTGGCCCGGGCGGAATACCGGCCTCACGATAAATGGAGGTGACAACTTCGTCATGTTCGGCGTCTGTTCCCATCGGTCGCGCCGGACGGAAGCGAAACCACCCGCCCTTTCGAAGATGCCGGCCACGGTATCCGCTCCGACCATGCAACCTTGTTCGATCCATGAACCAACACATCCTTCACGCCTTTGAGGAAGCGCTCAGCTCGCTGAAGCAGGAAGTCATCCGCATGGCCAGCCTGGCCCAGCGGAACGTGACCGGAGCCGTCCACGGGCTGCTGGAGCGCGACAGCGATCAGTGCAATCGTGTCATCGCCGACGACAACGAGGTGGATCAACTCGAGAAGGCGATTGACCAGGCCGGCCTGGAGATTGTCATGAAGTACAGTCCAGTGGCGACGGACCTGCGCCGGGTGTTTGTGGCGATGAAGATCGGTCAGCAGCTTGAGCGGGTGTCGGACGAGGCGGTGTCGATTGCCCGCCGGGCGCGCAAGATCAATGACCATTCGCCGGTGCCGGAAGCGCAGTTCATCCAGGCGGTGTACGATCTGGCGGCGGCCATGTTGCGGGATGCGGTGGCGGCCTTCAACGTGAGCGATCTGAAGCTGGCGCTGGCGCTGGAGGACCGGGACGAAGAGCTGGACGAGCTGTATTCCGAAGCCATCCGCCGGATGGTGCGGCGCTCCGAGGAGGACATCCAGCATCTCGATGACTACGTCGATCTGATGTTCATCGTGCGCGGGCTGGAGCGGGTCGGCGACCACGCGGTCAACATTGCCGAGGACATCGTGTATGCGGAGACAGCGCACGACATCCGCCATGGCGGAGTGCGCCCGACCCTCGGCTGATCGGGACGCGGACGCGGTTGGTGAGGTGCCTGGTTGCGCGTTCAGGCAGGCGGGTGAGAGACATCGGACGCCTCAAGCAGGCGGGTGACGACGCCCTCAAGACCGCGGGCATCCTCATCGGTGAAGCGGGCCGGCAGCGGGCTGTCGAGGTCGAGTACTCCGAGCAGCCGGCCGTGATGGATGACTGGGACGACGATTTCGGAGCGTGAGCGCGGGTCGCACGCGATGTGGCCCGGGAACGAGTGGACGTCGGGCACGACGAGCGAGGCGCGGCGGGAGGCGGCGGCGCCGCAGACGCCGCGGTCGAGCGCGATGCGGGTGCAGGCGACACGGCCCTGGAACGGGCCGAGCACGAGCGTGTCGTGCCGGAGAAGGTAGAAGCCGGCCCAGTTCAGACCCGGCATGAGTTCCATGATCAGGGCAGCGGTCTGGGCAAGGTTGCAGATCCAGTCGGACTCGCCGGCGAGCACGGCCTCAAGCTGCTGATGGAGCTGGCGGTAAAAATCCGGGATCGACGCGGCCGTGATGGCGGCGGGGGTGTGGGACATCGGGGGTGGGAAAGGAAACACAAACCGCGGGTGGCGCCGTCGTCGCGTCAGCTGCGCGTCACGGTGGCGTGCAGATTGAGCAGGGCGCGCGCCAAGGTGGTCCAGGCGGCCAGTTCGGCGGGCGGCACGTCCGCCGGGGCCGGCTGCAGGCCGATCTTGAGGAAGGCGGCGGCACCCTCGGTGTCGGCGGTGAAATCGGCGCGGCTTTTCCGGAGCAGCGGCAGGAGGATTTCGGTTTCCCGGGCGCTCGGGGGCCGGGCCACGGCGGTGAGGAAAGCCCAGTGGAGACGGGCGGTGTCATCGGCGGCTTGGGTTGTGGCCGGAGCCTCGCTGAGGGGGCGGCCGCCTTCGCGGAGGATGCGGACGGCGAAGGCGCGCGCGGCTTCGAGGAACGTCGGGTCGTTGAGCAGGGTGAGCGCCTGCAGCGGGGTGTTGGAGCGGTCGCGGTTGGCGGTGCATTCGTCGCGGCCGGGGGCGTCGAAGGCGAGCAGCATCGGGTGGAGGTACGTGCGCTGCCAATGCATGTAGACGCCGCGGCGCCATTGATTGGCGTCAGTGTGCGGTTCGTATTCGCGCACCGGGAAATTCAGGTTGGCGTAGTAGCCGGGCGGCTGGTACGGGCGGGCACTCGGCCCGCCGACCTGGCGCACGAGCAACCCGGAGATGGCCAAGGCATTGTCGCGGACCAGTTCGGCGTCGAGGCGGAACCGGCTCTGGCGTCCGAGACGCCGGTTCTCGGGGTCGGCTTCCCAAGTCTGGCCGGCAGCGATCTGTTCCGGCGTGGGGGTGCTGGATTGCCGGTACGTCCGGCTGCTGACTATGAGACGGGCCATGTGCTTGCTGTCCCAGCCGGAGTCCATGAATTCGACCGCCAACCAGTCGAGAAGCTCCGGGTGGACCGGCCATTCCCCCTGGGAGCCGAATTCATCAAGGGTCTTGCTCAGGCCGGTGCCGAAAAATTGTTTCCAGAGCCGGTTGACGAAGACGCGGGCAGTGAGCGGATTGTCCCGGGAGACGAGCCAATCGGCGAGGTCGAGGCGTGTCTGGCGGGCGGGCGGCGGCTGGTCGGCGTCGACGACGGCGGACGTGCTGAAGAGCACGGGCACGGCGGGTTCGATCAGCTCGCCGCTTTCGTCCATCCAGTTGCCGCGCGGGAGGATGCGGATCGGGCGGGGGTCGACGCTTTTGGAAACAAGTGTTTTCGTGCCGCGGGAGAGGATGGCGTCGCGCTCGGCGCGCAGAGCAGTGGCGGTGTCGCGGGGGCCGGCGAGTGAGCGGGCGAATTTACGGAAGTGAGGGGCCAGCGAGGCGTCCGGGGTGGCATGGGCCAGCGCAGTGGTGGCGGCGGCGGCCGGGGCGGGGGCGCCGGCGGCAGTGGCGACGGCGGAAAGGGCCGCGGGGAGCGACTCGATCCACGCCGCGGTTTCGGCGGGAAGGGTGTCCGGCTGCGCGTCAGCAAATGCCTGCTCGGCGGCGGGCAGAAGGGTGTTGACGATGTCGGCCAGACGGGACTGGTCCTCGGAGCGCGGGACCATCATTTCCGGAGGGCGATGACCGTTGCCGCCGTAGACACCGACCTCCTCAAGGTCCGCAAAATAAGCCCCGAGGGCGTAAAAGTCACGCATCGGGAGCGGGTCGAATTTGTGGTCATGGCACTGCGAGCAGGCGAGGGTCGCGGCCAGCCAGGTGGTGCTGGTGGTGCGCACGCGGTCGGTCATGTATTTGACAAGATACTCCTTCGGTTGCGACCCGCCTTCTTCGGACGTGCTGTTGAGGCGGTTGTAGCCGCTGGCGACAAGCAGCTCGGTGCGCCGCGCCCCTTCAGGCATTCCGGCTGCCATCAGGTCGCCGGCCAGTTGCTCGCGGGTGAAGGCGTCAAAGCGCTTGTTGGCATTGAACGACGCGATGACGTAATCGCGGTAGGGGGTGACCGCCATGTTCTGGTCGCCGTGATAACCGACGGTGTCAGCATACCGCACAAGGTCGAGCCATTGGATGGCCAGCCGTTCGCCAAAATGGGGTGAGGCCAGTTGCGCTTCCACGGCGCGCAACCACGCCGCTTCCGGGTCGGCCGACCACGCCTTGAGGAACGATTCCAGTTCGTCAGCGGCAGGCGGCAGGCCGGTCAGGTCAAGGTGGAGGCGGCGGAGAAGCACTTCGGGAGGCGCCTCCGGGGCCGGCGACCACCCCTGACGGTCGAGCGTCTGCCGGACAAGCGCATCGATCGGCGCCAGCTCCTGCCACCGCGGGTCGGCCACAGGAGTTTTGCGGGGCGGGTTGTAGCTCCAGTGAAGTTCGTAGGCCGCGCCTTGTTCGATCCATTTGACGAGCAGCTCGCGATCACGCGGCGTCACCGATTTATGGGAATCCGGGGGCGGCATCACCTCATCAGGATCCGTGGTGAGCAGGCGGGCAACGAGTTCGCTGGCTCCCACCTCCCCCGGAACTACGGCACGGACACCATCAAGGTCGGCAAGCGCACCGTCACGGGTATCGAGCCGGCGGCCGGCCTTGCGCGTATTGCTGTCCGGTCCGTGGCAGGCAAAACAGTTTTCCGAGAGAATCGGCCGCACGTGCCGGTTGAATTCAACCGTCTCCGGCAACGGGGCGTCGGCGGCAGCCGCCACGGAAGTCAGGCCGCAGAGCGGCAGCAAAACCAGGAACACGCGGGCGGAAAAACGCATCCTTCTAGTTAAGCGCCACGGCGCCCGGCGACAACGAAAGATTAAGCCCGCACACGACCGCCCCGGTATCAAGACCACACTGGCAAGGACTCTGCCCCGGCACCGCCAAGAGCGCACCAAGCCGGGCCGGGCCCGCGGGTGACAGAATGACCTGTGGAACAAGTAGTGTGAAACGGTCGAGCCACCATCTCTGGACAGGTACACAGCGCAAGCCGGCGGTGCGGACTTGTGGACAGGTACGCAGTTAGACGATGCCGGCTCGGTCGGCATGTGCGGACAGGTACTCTGTGGGGCGTGACCTGTGGAACAAGTGGCGTGGAACTATTTCTGGACAGGTACGCTGTGGAAGAGGCCGGCGCGGCCGACGTGCGGACAGGTACTTTGTGGGGTGTCCCGGCGGGCGGCAGAAGAGCCCGTGGAACAATCTTTGTGGAACAACGGCGGGCCGTACATCTGGACAGGTACTCAGGGGAGGCGTGCCGACGGTCAGTTGCCGGCGAGCAGTCGGCCGAGCCAGAGCCCGGCAAAAACGGCTCCGATGCCGAGGCTGACGCTGGCGAGGGCGTTGAGCAGGGCGAGTCCGCTGTGGCCTGAGCCGAGGAGCTGGGCGGTGTCGTGGCCGAAAGTGGAGAATGTGGTGAATCCGCCGAGCACACCGGTGAGCAGGAACAACCGTCGGGCGGGCGGCATGATTCCGATGCCGCCGCCGGCGCCGACGAGCAGGCCGAAGACGAGGCAGCCGAGTGCATTGACCAGGAGGATGCCGGCAGGGAACCGGGCGGCGAGGGCCGGCCACCGGTGTCCGACCGCGAGGTCGAGACCATAACGTGCGGCGGCCCCGAGGGCGCCGCCGGCGGCGACGAGGATCAGGCGGCCCCAGAGGGAATCGATCATCCGGGTATCGTCCGGGCGGGCGATCCTCCGGCAAGCGGAAAGGTGTTTTCCGGTGGCGACGGGCGGATGGAAAGATGGTGGCCGGTTTCTTTAAGCGGGAGCGCCCACCGGTGAGTCGGCCTCGGTGTGGGCGAGGGCGTCGGCGGCAATGTCCTCGAGTTCGGCGAGCGACGAGAGGGTGGAGAAGCGGAGGCGGAGGCGGCGGGCGCCGGGGAAGCCGTGGGTGTAGGCCATGAGACGGCCGCGCATGTGCTGGAGGGCGTGGCGTTCCGACTGGTGGCGTTTGGAGGCGAGGGCGAGGCGGACGTGGCGGAGCATGAACGCCCAGCGTTCCTCCTCGGGGACGGGTGGGAGCGGGGTGCCGGTGGCGAGGAGGTGTTTGGCTTCCTGAAAGACCCAGGGGTGAGCCATGGCGGCGCGGCCGATCATGACGCCGGCGACGCCGGTGGTGTGGCGGCGGTGGGCGATGTCGGTGCCGGAGGACAGGTCGCCATTACCGATGACCGGGATGCGGGCGCGATCGGCGCATTCGGCGATGACCTGCCAGTCGGCCTGGCCGGTGTAACCTTGGGCGCGGGTGCGTCCGTGGATGGCGACGGCCTGGATGCCGCAGTCTTCGAGCAGGCGGACGACTTCGGGGGCGTTGATGCGGGTGGCGTCCCAACCGGTGCGTATTTTGGCGGTGACCGGGATGCCGGTGGGGGCGACGGCGCGGACCACGCCCTCGGCCACGCTGGCGAGCAGCGGGCAGTCGCGCAGGAGCGAGGAGCCGCCGTTTTTGCTGACCACCTTGTTGACCGGGCAGCCGAAATTGATGTCGATGAAATCCGGTTGTTTCCACTCGATGATGCGGCGGGCGGCCTCGCCCATGCGCGGGCCGTCGGCTCCGAAGAGCTGGACGCCGACCGGGCGCTGGCGGTCATCGAACTCGGTGTATTTCCGGGTGCGGGCGTCGGCCTGGAGGATGCCTTCGGCGGAGACGAACTCGGTGACCATGACATCGGCGCCGAGTTCCTTGCAGAGACCGCGGAAGACCACGTCGGTCACGCCCGCCATGGGGGCGAGAAAGAGGGGAAAGCGGCCGTCGGCGAACCAGGGGAGCATCAGGGTGGGGACGGCCGGCGGGGCGAGCCCGGGAGGAGGGGCGTGCTCACGCCTTGGCGGCGAGGATCTGGCCGAGGACGTACGGGAGGATGCCGCCGGCGCGGTAGTAGTCGATTTCCACCGGGGTGTCGAGGCGCACGGTGACCGGGATGTCGAACGGGGAGCCGGTGGCCGGGGTGACGCGCAGGGTGGCCTGGGACTGGGGTTTGAGAGTGTTGCTGACGCCGAGCAGGTCGAAGGTGGCGGAAGCGAGGTCCTTGACGCGGTCGTAGTCGGCCTTGTTGACAAAGGTGCAGGGGAGCACGCCCATGCCGACGAGGTTGCTGCGGTGGATGCGTTCGAAGGATTTGGTGATGACGGCTTTGACGCCGAGCAGGTTGGTGCCTTTGGCGGCCCAGTCGCGACTGGACCCCATGCCGTAGTCTTCACCACCGATGATGATGGTGGGGGTGCCGGCGGACTGGTACTGGCGGGCGGCGTCGTAGATGGACATTTCCTCACCCGACGGCTGGAGCAGGGTGTGACCGCCTTCCTTGCCGCCGAGCATGAGGTTTTTGATGCGGACGTTGGCGAAGGTGCCGCGGGTCATGACGCGGTCGTTGCCGCGCCGGGACCCGTAGCTGTTGAAGTCGGCGAAGTTGACCTGATGTTCGGTGAGGTAGCGGCCGGCCGGGCTGTCCTTTTTGATGGCGCCGGCGGGGGAGATGTGGTCGGTGGTCACGCTGTCGCCGAAGATGCCGAGCGGGCGGGCCCCGTGGATTTCGGTGATGTCGCGCGGAGTCGGGCTGAAGGCGTCGAAGAACGGAGGTTCCTGAATGTAAGTGGAATCGCGGTCCCAGTCGTAGACCAGACCGGCCGACCCCTGGATTTCATTCCATTTCGGATTCTGCTCGGCGAAATCGGTGTAGAGCTTGCGGAAAACGTCCGGGGAGAGGGCGCTGGCCATGGTGGTGGCGATTTCCTCGGAGGAGGGCCAGAGGTCTTTCAGAAAGACCGGCTGGCCGTCGCGGTCGTGGCCGAGCGGATCGGCGGCGAGATTGATGTCGACGGTGCCGGCGAGGGCGTAGGCGACGACGAGCGGTGGCGACATGAGGAAGTTCGCCTTGATCGACTGGTGGACGCGGGCCTCGAAGTTGCGATTACCGGAGAGTACGCTGGCGGCGATGATGTCCTCGGCTTTGACGACGTCCTCGATCCCCTTGTCGAGCGGGCCGCTGTTGCCGATGCAGGTGGTGCAGCCGTAGCCGACAGTCTGGAAGCCGAGCTGGTCGAGTTCCTGCTGCAGGCCGGTTTTGGTGAGGTAGTC
>JALRGF010000305.1 GCA_023253495.1 Verrucomicrobiales bacterium | reverse complement strand
GGCGCCAGTGGGCACCGACGGCGTGGTCCGGCAGCGACGCCGGATTGACCAGGACCAACCCGTGGCCGCTGCCGTCGGCACCGTCCGGCCAGGGAGCCTCATCGAGATAAAGAAACTCGCGCACCGGCGTGCCCGCGCCATGGCCGATCTTGATTTCTTCACCGGCATTGCTGAGCGACTGGCCGGCCTGCCAGGCTCCGGCGACGCGGACTCCGGGAAACGCGGACCCGTAGCGCGCCGCGAAGGCGGCGGGATTCTTCACCACGAGGACGCGGCCGCCGGCGGGCAGCGCGGTGACGGCCGATCCGGCGAAGTCGAAATCGACTCCCTTGGTCAGGCGGATCGGCGTCAAGTCGAGCGGCACGGTCCCGACGTTCATCAGTTCGATCCATTCGTATTCCTGGGCGTCGGCGGCCACCGCGGCCTCCCCGGGCGTGGGCGGTGCCGGATTGTAGAGGAACTGGGAAACCACCAGGGCCTCGCGATACGGCCGCACATCGGGCTCTGCCGCGGTGAACTGGACCGGGGCGCTCCAGTGGCTCCAGCGGCCGGTGCTATCCTTGTGTTTGACGCGTGCCCGGTACGTGGCACCCGGCCGCGCTCCGACCGCCGGCAGGGTCAGGGTCGGCTGGAAGGTCGCGAGTTCCGCTGATTCCCAGGTGGCGGTGATTTCATAGGCGCGGGGCGTGTGGCGGTTGTAGCGGTCAAATCCCGGTGCCGAGGGATCGGTGACCTCGGCCAGACGCCATTTCATGGCCGCAAAAGTCGCGCCCTCCCGGCCGACGAACTCGCTGCTGGTGAACGTCAGTCGGTCCGTCGGGATCGCGGCCGTGCCGCCATCCGCACGCGCCAGCACGGGCGTCGCCGGCACCAGCGCCTCCTCGGCCGCGGTGAGAATCTGGCTGGTGATGACGCCCCGGCGCGTCACCACGTAATTTTTCATTTTCACCAGCATCCCGGCAAAAGTGCCCGCTTCATTTTCCGGAGTGCCCGGGTCATTGACGGCGCGGGCGTAAAAGCGCCCGTGGCCCGATTTGCTCGGATTCACGAACGACGAGATCATGAGCGGGTGATAGTCCCACAGGGCGCGGTCCGCGTCGGCAAACCCCGGCTGACCCGGCCGGTACAGGACCGCCGCCTTCTCATCAATGAGCATGCCGGCCTGCTCGGGCGTGAACAGCAGGTCGAGTATCTCACGCACCCGGTTCCGCATCTCCCGGCGCAGCTCCGGAATCGGCCCGGCACCGGCCTGGCTGGCGCCGAAAACCTTGGCGAAGAACGGTTCCGTCGTGTTGCCCGAGGGGGAGAGCCCGGCAATGCCCGGGTCGGCCCGGTATGCCCCGTTGTCCCAGGTCAGGTCCAGATCCCAGGGAAGAGCCATCCATTTGGACGTCTGCGGGTTGCGGTAGTAGAAAAAATTCTTTCCGTCACCGATGTCATAGTGGTGGATGCAGTCGACAATGGCCCGGTAGTTGTAATAATTTTCCAGGTCGCAGTTGGCGCGCCACCAGTCGAGCTTGGCGCCGTTGCTCCCGCCATACCCCTGGCTGCCGGTGAAAGCGTTGAGGTCGCTCTTGTTTTTCGGCCCGAGCGGCCCGGTGTTGTTCAGCTCGCCGGTGCCGCTCTCCATTTTGTAGAGGTTGCCGTCGGGCAGGCCGTGTTCGTCGAGAAACTGGCCGTCCTGCTGCTCGATGGCGAGATAAAGCCCTTGGAAATCGTCGTCGAACGGACCCGCCGTGCCATTGGTTTCCGACGGGCGTTCGACGATGCGGAAGTGAACGTACTGCGTGTGTTCGGCCGGCATGCCGGTCAGCTGAAAGAGCCGGAATCCGACGCTTTCATACAACCCGTGCTCGCCCCGGCTGTTGAAGTCGCCCTGCTGGATGCAGGCGGAAAAATTCAGCTTTTTCCATTTCTGGCCGTAGGGCCGCCCGTAGTCGTCGCGGGCCTGGAAGTCGTGGCCGCGGTTGAAATCGAACTTCCACATGTTTTTGCCCATGGCGAACCGCCAGACGCCGCCGCGGGCGCGGAAGCGGATATGGTCATAGACGCGGCCGTCATAACAGAGCGCCCCGTGCCAGTTGTAGAGGCTGTGGGTGTAGGCGCCGCCGGTCGGGTTCTGGGTGGTCCCGTCGGCCCGGATCACCGGGACCTGCTGCGCGTTGGCATGCTCGTCAATCCGGGTCACCAGATGATAGACCGGCAACGCCGAGAGCACCGACGGCGGATAGGTGACCTCCGGCGCGGTCGGCTTGGCCTTGCCCGTCCACGCCGGCACGCCGTCATGGACAAAATACGCGAAGTTCGGCTGCGGGTCGTCGAGCCGCGGGGCCGACGCCACCGCACCCCGGGAATCGACCGCGGTCAGCCGGTACCGGATCAGCCGGCGGTGTGCCTGCACCGCGCCCGGAATGACCGCGGAATACACGGCGTCACCGGCGGTCACGTCGCCCTGCTGCCCGTCATCCCGCATCAGCACGCGGGTCCACGATGCCGGCGCCTCGTAGCGCGCGTCGTCGCGTTTGATGTAGTCGCCGGGTTCGACCACCTGCCATGACAGCGCGACCTCGGCCACCCCGTCGGGATCGGTGATCTTGGCGGTGATTGTCACGTCCTGTCCGCTGCGCGGCCATTCCTGGCCGGCGGCGGCATCGACCGCGGCATGCGCGACCTGGCGGATCGCCGGCGGGGCATGGGCCGCCAGCACCGAATTGGCCGCCATCGGCGTGGGCGAGCCGGCCGGCGTGTCCCCGTCGAATTTCAGCTCGGCATCAATCGAAAAATCCGCATCGCCGGCGGCCACGTTCAGGGCGTGCAGGCTGAGCACGTTGGTGGCCGGTGCGGACGGCGTGCCGATGTTCAGCAGTGCGTTGGGCGAGGCGAGCGTGATCGTTTCCACCGCGGTCGCCGCATGCGTGCGCCCGGCCACCGCATCAAAGGTGACCTCCGTACCGGCGGCCGGACCGAAGCGCGCGATTTCCTGGCCGTTGAGCCACGCGACAAACCCGTCGTCACTGTAGACCCGCAGCTTGAGCGGGCCGGGGGCCGGCCCGGTCATCTGGAACTGGTGGCGCAGGTAGATGCCGGTGTATCCGGTCTGGGTCGCCGTCGCCCGCATGTCGGACAACACCGTCTTCATGGTGGCGGACGCCGGATAGCCGAAGGGAGCACCCGCCGCACCGCGCAGCCAGGTGTCGTCCTCGGCAAAATCAACCGCGCGCCACGCTGGCACCGGGTCGGACGCCTCACTGACCGCCTTGCGGTAGCGCCAGCCGGTGCTGCCGCGCGATACAAAGGCCCGCGCCGGCGAAGCGTCCTTGCCCGCATCGGACCGCCGCCAGTTTCCGGCGAGGTTGTTGTCCAGCGCCGGGTGGATCAGCTCGATGGAGAAATTGGGCGGATCTCCGACCGTCGGCCACGGAAACCCGAGCCGGTACGCCACCTCGTCCACCTTCGCCCCGCCCGCCGTCCGCAGCACCAGCGCCTCACCGGTGTTGCGCAACCGCCCGTACTCCGGCGGCGTCACTCCGGCGTTCCAGCTGAAAACGGAAGCCCCCTGCACATTCCACTTCGTCCTCAGGGTGGCCGGGTCCTCGCAGACGACCACATACCCTCCCGGCGGAAGCACCGTGCCAGCCGGAAACACGAAGGACACCCCGTCGGAAAAATACCACCCGCCCATCGCCACTTCGTCCGCCCCCGGATTGTGCAGTTCGATGAACTCGCTGTGCACCGTGGGATCGTCCTCGTCATAATGGATCTCGTTGATCACCACCGTTTGGGACCACAGCGCGACCGGAAACATCAGAGCGCCCGGCAGCAGGGCGCAGAAACGGAAAAAACGGTTCATGGGGAATTCAGGGGACCGGGTCGGGTGCCCGCCAGGCGGGAGGCTGGCGGCGCCCGTCGGAAAAGGCTAAGGGAACCGCCCGCACCTCACAAGACCGCCGTCATAAAAGTTCGCCGCTCATCCCGCCCGCCGTCCCCCCGCCGCGGCCCGGCGCCTCCCGCGGGTCCGGACGCAAGCCTGTCTCCCCCAAGTCACACCGCACACCGCCTCAGACCACCCCGGCCCCGCCTGCGGCCGCCACGTCGCCCGGAGGAATGGCCAGCACCTTGTCCACCCGGTGCC
>JALRGF010000277.1 GCA_023253495.1 Verrucomicrobiales bacterium | reverse complement strand
CGTGAGGGACGTGAGGGACTTGAGGGACTTGAGGGACGTGAGGGACTTGAGGGACGTGAGGGACTTGAGGGACGTGAGGGACTTGAGGGACGTGAGGGACTTGAGGAACCTCGGGGAGCCTGGGGTGCATTCGTCTCTTGCAATGGGCGGGGGGGCGTGAAAGCTGACTTGGTCCCCTGCGTTTGATTCTGTTTTTTTACTTTCGATGAAGTGTGCCATTTTCGGCGACGTTCACGCCAATCTTGAGGCCTTGGAGGCGGTGCTTGCTGATGCCGCGGAGCAGGGTGCGACCCATCCGGTCTGCATCGGGGATGTAGTCGGGTACAATGCGGACCCGCATGAGTGTGTGGCGCGGATCCGGGGTCTGGGGTGTCCGGTGGTGAAGGGGAACCATGATGACGAGGCGAGTGTGGACACGGAAATAGTCGGATTGAACCCGTTGGCGCAGGAGGCGCTGCTGTGGACGCGCGGTCATCTGACCGGGGAAGACAAAGACTGGCTGCGCGAATTGCGGCTGGTGCGGCAGGTCCGGGATTTCACGGTGGTGCATGCCACTCTCGACACGCCCGGGAGCTGGGGGTACGTGCTGAACAAGTTTGATGCGATGGCCAGTTTCAGTTATCAATTCACGCAGGTCTGTTTTTTCGGTCATACCCATGTGCCGCGGTTTTATGTGAAGGGTTTGTCGGTGGCGATGGAGAGCGGGAGTGCGATTTCCATCGAGCCGGGGAGGAAATATTTCATCAATGTCGGGAGTGTCGGCCAGCCGCGCGACGGCGACCCGCGGGCGGCGTATGCGTTGTATGACATGGATGCCGGGCGGGTGACGGTCCGGCGGGTTGAGTACGACCGGGAGGCGGCGCAGCGCAAGATTCTGGAGGCCGGGCTGCCGAAGCAGTTGGCGGAGCGGCTGGCGACCGGCAAGTGAGCGGGTGCCGTCTGCAGGGGGATCCGCGATGAGCCGGTCGTTGATGCTTTCCGAACTGCTGCCGACCGGGGCGGCGGGCGATGTGGTCATCATCAAGCCGAGTTCGCTGGGGGACATCGTGCACACTCTGCCGGCGGTGGCCTGGCTGCATCAGGCGTGGCCGGCGCTGCGCCTCCACTGGGTGGCCAACACGGAGTGGGCACCGCTGTTGCGGGGGTCGCCGCTGCTGGAGAGCGTGGTGGCATTTCCGCGGGCGCATTTCCGTGGGCTGGGCGGTGCGGTGCGGGCGTGGCGCTGGTTTCGCGACTATGAGGCGGGGTGGGCGGGCCGGGACGTGCGGCTGGCGCTCGATTTCCAGGGGTTGTTGCGCAGCGCCTGGCTGGCGCGCCGGAGTACGGCGGCGGTCACGGTCGGGCTGGACGATGCGCGGGAGGGGGCCCGGTATTTCCACGGAGTATCGGTACCGGTGGCGGGACCGGGCGGGGGGGTGCGGCATGCGGTTGACCGGTATCTTGCGCTGGTGCGCGCGTTCGGTCCCGGGGTCGACGCCTCGGCGGCGCTGGCGGGCGACTGGTTGCCGTCGGGCGAGCCGGTGGCGGGCCTGCCCGCGGGTGGTTTTATCGTGGTGCATCCCTTTGCGCGGGGCGCGGGGAAGTCGCTGGGTTGGCCGGCGGTGGCGGCGATGGCTGAGGTGTGGTGTGACCGGACGGTGGTGGTGGTCGGGCGCAGCGCGGAGGCCGCACCGGCCGGTCTGCCCGCGAATGTGATTGACCGGGTGAATGCGACCAGTCTCGGGCAATTGATCGGGGTGCTGCGGGCCGCGTGGTTTGTGGTGAGTGTGGACAGCGGTCCGATGCATCTGGCCAGTGCGCTCCATCGTCCGCTGCTCGGGATCCACACGTGGTCGGATCCGCGGAAAGTGGGCCCGTACGATCCGGCCGCCCGGGTCTGGAAGGGCGGGCGGATCGTGCGGCGCGACGAGGTGGACGACGCCCTGGCGGTGCGGCGCGGGGTGCCGGAGCGGGAGGACCTGGAGCGGATGGCGCGGTGGGTACTGGAAGCCGGCGGCGGATAGCGAGGGCGGGCGGAGCGGAGTGGTTGCTGGCGGACACCCGGTGTAAAATACGCGGCGGCAAGCTTGTCTGGCGGCGGTGCCGGGCCTATGCTACCTGTCCGTCCGCCATTTCCGCTGCCATGACACGCCCCCCATTTCGCCCGTTGCCGGGAGTTGCCGCCTTCCTGGTCCTGTGTGCCGGAGGCGCTTCGGCCGCTGCGGCCACAGCGGAACCGGCGCCCGCCCCGGACTCGAAGCCCGGCTGGGTGGAGCGCGTGGCCGCCGGTTCAAAAAAACTCGCGTTCTGGGAAAAGCGGAACAAACCGGCGGCCGCCCCGGCTGAGGCGGTGGCTCGCGAATCCGCTCCCCCCAACCGCCCGGCCAACCGGAACGCCGCGGGATCCGCCGTTCCACCGCGACCGGCATCCGCTTCGGCTCGAGCCGCCTCCGCCTCAGCACCACCGGCCTCCGCCTCAGCGCGCCCGCCCGGAAAACGAGGTGCTGCCGCACCGGCGGCACCGGCCCCTGAAAAAGAATCCCGCTTTCCGAAGCTGCCGTCGTTGCCCTTTCTGGGAAACCGGTCGGAGGCCGTGGCCCCCATGGTGGCTGAGGAGCCCCCGGTGCCGCCGACGAAGAAACCGGCCGCGCCGAAAAAGGCGCTGAAAAAAGAGGTGGCCACCGCGAGCGGTGCCCGGACTGCGCCGGCCAAACCCGCTGCTTTGATCGGTCCGCCAGCCCCTCCGGAAAAAAAATCGCCCTTCCGGGAGCTTGGTCGGCTGTGGCCGGGTGGGCGCAAGGCGGCGGCGGAAGAAGTGCCTTCGGCGGTGGCTGAGGCCGGTCCACCGCCTGCCGGCTCCCGGCGCCCGGCGGGCGCGCCGGGCGCACCGAAGCCGGGCGCGGGTTCCGTCGGGCTGTCCGCCGAGGAGGCTGCCCCGGCCGTCGCGCCGAGGTGGTGGGAGCGACTGGCCTCGGCGGTGGTGCCGTCGTCGCCGGCGGTTTCCGGGGCGTCCTCCCCGAAGCCGCCCACGGCTCCGGTGGCGCGCGGGTTGGTGCCTGCGGGATCGGCGGCACCGGACGACCGGACTTTTGTCATTACCAAGGATGACTCTCCGTTTTTCAGTTTCGGGCCGCAGCAGGCGACGCCACCTGATGCGTATCTGTCGACCGGCACCGTGGTCACGTTGACCGGCAAAAACTGGGGATGGGCGAATGTGCAACTGCCGGACGGGCGGGTCGGGATGGTGGACCGGAGTGCGCTGCGGCCGGCGCTGGTCAGCGATCTGATTCCGTCGCGGCGGCCCGGCGGCGCGTTGATGGCGGCGCTGTCTCCGAAAAAGATCAAACCGAAACGCACTCCCAGTTTCGTGCTGCCGGCGGCGGACATGCCCGATCTGCCGACCAGCGGGGACGCCGGGGCTCTGGCGGGCAACCCGCTGCTCCTGCCGTTTTCCCCGGACGATATCACCGACTCCGGTGAGCTGCCGCCGCTTCCGGAAATCCAGCCGCTTCCGGAACCTGATCCGGTTTCCGGCGCGGCGCCGCCGCCGGACGCCCCCGTTCCCGAGCCCGCGTCTCCCGCCGCCCCGGAACCGGCGGCGCCAGCCCTGCCTGAGCCGGTGGCGCCGCCTCTGCCCGAGCCCGCGTCTCCCGAACCGGCGCTTCCGGCACCCGCGGCCCCGGAGCCCGCGGCCCCGGCGCCCGCGGCGCCCGCACCGACTCCCGCGGCACCTGAACCAGCGCCGCCGCCGCCCGCCGCGCCCGAACCCGCTGACGGAAGCTCCGGCTCCTGAGGGCTGGGTGATAGCGGGTCAGGGTACGATATAGCCGGGCCCAAGACCCTCCGGTCGCGCCCGGCCCTGGCCTTGATGGGGCGCGGAGGAGGTGCGCGGATTCCGGGGTTCCAAGTCAGTCGGGTTCCTTTCTCCACTGAGATTTGTCGCCGATTTCCGGTTCGCTGCTCGCGGTGATTTTCAGTTGCCCGAGATCGAGCCGCATCAGGGCGTGATTGCCTGTCAGCGAAGCGGAGCGCAGGCCGGCCAGAACCGTCGGATACCCGAGGAGCAGCAGCTCGCCCTCGGCCGCCCGGTAGTCGATGCGTGTGGCGGCAAGATGCCACGTGCCGGAAGCTCCCGTCACCACGGCGCGCGCCCCGCCGGTGCCTCGGGCCAGAGCCACCGACCGCCGGCCGTCGGCCTGCCGTCGGAGCGTGATCTGATCGGCATTGATTTCGACGCGCGGTCTTTCCCGCAGGAGCAGAAATTTCTCTTCTCTGCCTTTTTCGAATCCGAGCATTTCCGGATCGAGCAGGGTCAGGGAATACATGCCGGCAATAGCTGCGGCGATGTCGCGGGCTACTTCCGCGCCTCCGTACTCCTGGCGCTTGAGTTGTGTCGGCTGGAGCCCGAGTTCGGCATCGGAGAGCAGGCGAACCGACCGCAGGGTGCGATCGATGGATACGGCGGGCAGCTTCGGAGTCCGCTGGGACCACGTTCTCACTTCGGGATCGGCGATCCGTTCGCTATAGGGGCGGGCCCACTTGATGCTTTGGAAGGGCTGATTAGTCTGATTAGTGGCGCACGGAGTGAGAAGCGGCCAGCAGGCCAGGCCGCCGGCCAGCATCAGGGGCAGGCGGACCATCGGCCATGAACCTGGGGACGGGATGTTCACGGGTATCAGAGTATCCGATGACGGCCACTGGAGCGAG
>JALRGF010000605.1 GCA_023253495.1 Verrucomicrobiales bacterium | reverse complement strand
AGGGACGGGAGGGACGGGGGCGAAGGGTGCGACAGCCACGACAGCCACGACAGCCACGACAGCCACGACAGCCACGACAGCCACGACGGGCACTGCGGGCCCGGCGGCGCCGGGCGGCGCGCCGCGGCGCTACAAGCCGCGCCCGCTGCCCGGGAGTGAGGAAGCGGCGAGGCCGGCGAATGACCCGCTGAGACCGAGGGGGCTGGCGGAGGCGCGGAGCCGCTTTGATCTGGGGGCGGTGGAGCGGGAGATGGCATCCTCGCCGCAGGCAGGGGCTGCGGGGCGTGGTCCGGCGCAGCGGACGGGTGCTTCGGCGGCGGGGGCGGCGCGGTCCACGGCGGCAGCCGGGGCGACCGGGGCGGCGGCACGGCCTGCTTCTCCGGGTGCGGCGGCGGGGGAGCCGGTGGCACCGGCGCGGGTGCTCCGGGTGTGGCGGCGCGGCACATTTCCGTCCACGGTACGGCCGGGGGCGTCTGGCGAGCGGCCGGAGCCGGAGCGGGCGGGTGGCGGGCGAAGCGGCCGGCGGGTGCCGGATCTCCCGGCGGAGGGCGAGGTGCGGATTGTGCCGGAGGCGGAAGTGCGGAATGTGGCGGGGTCTGATCGATGAGGTGATGAAAATGTGTGGGTACCATCCGGGGCGGCGGAACCGTGGGTTTTCGCTGGTCGAGATCAGCCTGGTACTCGGGCTGTTGCTCGGGCTGAGGGTGGTGGTGGGGGTGGGGGCGGTGCAGGTGCAGGACTGGAAGCGGGCGAAAAATGCCTCGTTGGCGGCGCAGGCGGTGCTGGTGGCGCAGCAGGCGTATCTGGCCGACCATCCGATCACGGTGGTGACGCCGGTGGGAACAGCGGGTGACGTGCGCTTTGATCTGGCCACGATGGGGGACGGGGGTGGCCCGTTGACGGCGGCGGCATTCGGCGAACGGCTGCGCGGGTACCTGCCGCGCGGGTGGACCGGCATTCCGGTGGCAGAGGGGGTGAATGACGAACCGCTGACGCTTGATTTCGTGAGGATGCCGCCGCGCTGGCAGCATGGCGGGAGCGACTATGATCCGTCGGCGGCGACCGATGACGGCCTCTGGGACGCCGGTGAGTGACGGTGGGGATGATCCATTCATGAATATGCCGACCGCCACCACGCTGCAGATCCGACCGGGCACGAGCTTCGGGTACCGGGTGTCCGGGTGGGGCGGTGGTGGGCGGGCGCGGGTGGTGGTGCGGTGCGACGACGGGTTGCGCCTGGCAGGCGGTCTGCATGTTTTTGCCGCGCCGAACGGGGCGGGCAAAACCACGTTGCTGCGGACACTGGCCGGGCTGCTGCCACCGCTGTCCGGCGAGGTGCGTCTGGGGGCCGAGGTTCACTATCAATCCGACAGCCTGGGCTTTGATCCGGAACTTTCGGCGGACCAGTTGTTCGGGGCGCTGCTGACGGCGGAGGCGCGGGCCCGGGCGGCTTCGCTGGCGGACGCGCTGGCGCTCGACCGCCGGTGCCGGTACGGGCGGCTCTCGCGCGGCAACCGCGCGAAGGTATCGATCATTCTGGCGGAGGCCCGGCTGGCGGCGGGGCGGCCGTTGATCCTGCTGCAGGACGAACCGCTGGCGGGCTTGGATCACGGGACGCGGCGCCGGGTGCTCGACTTGTGGACGGAGGCGCCGGCGGGCACCACGCGGCTGGTGGTCATCCATGAACTGGAGCCGCTGCGGCGGGCCGACAGCCTGCTGACGATCCGCGCGGGGGGCGTGCTGCAGCCGGTCGGGCACGCGGACGACGGCGCCTGGAACGCCTTGTACGAATCGTTGCACGCCACGCCATGAACGGACTTTCCCGAGGTATCCTTTTCCGCTACGCGTGGCGCGGCCTGTGGCAGCGCCGCGCCTGCCTGTTGTATGTCCTGTTTCTGCCGGTGGTCGCCTGGCTGCTGCCGCGGCTGACACCGTGGGAGGAAAATCCGCCGGTGCTGGCGCCGGCGCGGGTGCAGGCCGTCTGTTTTTATCTCTGGGGCGGACTGCTCGCGTTTTTTCCGTTTCAGGCGGCGGTGCTCGGCCGCCGGCTGCACACCGAAGGCCTGCTCGAACACTGGCGGGCCGGCGGAAGAAAACCGTGGCGCCTCGCCCTCGAACTCGCCGCCGCGGTGTGGCTCTGGGTGGTCGCCGCCACCAGCGCCGGCATGCTCATCTGCGCCCTGTTCTGCGCTCCCGCCCAGCCGGTCGAAGCCGGGCTCTGGCGTCTGCTGGTCATCCAGCAGGGGGGGCTGCTGCTGCTGGTCTCCGGCCCGCTCATCCTGCTGGCCGGAGCGGTCGGAGCGGCCGTCTCGGAGCTGGCCGGGACGCTGGTCGCCGCCAGCCTCGTCGCCCTCGGGCTTTTCGGGATCGACTGGCTGCAACCGCTGCTCGCTCCCGGTGCGCGCGGCGGGCCGCTGTCGTGGCTCTGGGTGGCGCTGCCGCACTACGACCTCGCGGATTTGACCTCGCGTTTTCTTTTCAAACTCGGGCCGTTGCCGGGAGCGGTGTTTGCGGGCAGCGCGGTGGCGCTCGGGTTGCAGGGACTGGCGCTGGTGCTGGTGAGCTTATGTCTGTTTCGAGCCAAATCCTGATGCTGAGCGCCGCCGCGCTCCTGTGGGCACTGGGACGGGAGGCCGCCCCCTCCCCCGCCCCCGCCGCGCCCCCCGGCATGGCCGGCAGCCCGCTCGGTGTGGCCGGCAGTCCGTACG
The DNA here is from genome assembly GCA_023253495.1 of Verrucomicrobiales bacterium. Lineage (GTDB taxonomy): Bacteria > Verrucomicrobiota > Verrucomicrobiia > Verrucomicrobiales > V1-33 > CAJBME01. The sequence continues at coordinate 453 of JALRGF010000605.1, read as the reverse complement.
GCGAACTGGTGGCCCGGCTGCTGCGTCCGGGGCTCGATGATTTCTGGCACCTCGGGCGCGCGGCCCACGACGTCACCACCATGCCGCCGCAGGAAACGCTTCCGGCAGAACCACCGGCCGGTCCGGCCGCCCGCCTGCAGGCACTCAAAAAAGCCGGGAAAGCCCCGAACACGCCGGTGCCGCCGACCGGCGGGTTGCGGCGGTTTGCCGCGGCGGCGGCCGAGCGACGCCTCGACCGCGCGTTGCGCCTGGCCCCGGCCGACTGGGTGCTGCTCGAGGTCGCTCTGCTCGCGCAGATCGAACGCCTGGACCGCGAGCCGCACCGCCGCGCCCGCATCGAAGCTCTCGTCGCCGCCGCCGTGGCCCGCGGGTCCCGCGCCGACGCCACCCTGTCCGAAGCGCTCGCCGGAGCCGGGGCCGCCGCCACCGTGCTGCTGGAAATGGAAAATCCCG
>JALRGF010000240.1 GCA_023253495.1 Verrucomicrobiales bacterium | reverse complement strand
AGTTCCCCATTGATGAAGTTGGCGAGTCGGCCGAAGAAGATGCCGAGCGGGGCGCCGACCACAAGCAGGTCGCCCAGCCCCGGCCAGCTGACCCGTTTGCGGCGGGCGTAGAACCACGTGAAGACGACGATCCCGAGGATGCCGCCGTGGCTGGCCATGCCGCCCTGGCCAATGCGGAAAAAGTTCAGTGGGTCGGCGAGGAAGCGGTCGGAATCGTAGAGCAGCATGTACCCGAGCCGCCCGCCGAGCATGACGCCGAAGAGAGCGGTGAAGGTGACGAAATCAGCCAGTTCCGATTCCGGGAGCACGCTGCGACCGGTGCGGGCCATCCAGCGCATGACCAGCCAGGTGGCGGCGAATCCGGCGACGTAGGCCAGTCCGTACCACCGGATCTGCAAGCCGTCGGTCAGGCGCAGGGCGACGGGATTGAGGTCGTTGAGCCATGCGGCGAGCAGGCAGGACAGATCGGTCATCATCGAGGGTTGTGGCCGGCGGGCAAAGTGCAAGTAGTGAGTATGACCGACAGTCATTGTCATTTGGCCAGCGGGCGGTTTGCCGGGGAGGCGGACGCCGTCGTGGCGCGGGCGGCAGCGGCCGGCGTGACCCGGCTGCTGGTGCCCTCGACGGATGCGGACGACGGCCCGCGGGTGCTGGAGCTGGCCGGGCGGCACCCCGGGGTGTTTGCGGCAGTCGGTATTCACCCGTGTGCGGCGTGGGAGGTGAGCGGCCACGACGGCTGGCTGGAGTCACTGGAGGCCTGGAGCCGCGAGGAGAAAGTGGTCGCCATCGGCGAGTGCGGACTCGACTATTTTCACCCCCCGCCGGAAGGGGTCGGCTGGGAGGCGTACAAAGCGCGGCAGGCGGACGTGTTCCGGGCACAGCTGGCACTGGCAGAAGCGCGCGGACTGCCGGTGGTCGTCCACCACCGTGGCGACGGCTGCTGGGACGACGTGGTCGCGCTGGTGCGGGAGCGGGGCGGGCGGGTCAAGGCGCAATTCCATTGCTTCCTCGGCTCGTGGGCACAGGCGGCGCCGCTGATTGCCGATGGCCACCGGATCTCGTTCACCGGGGTGGTCACCTACAAAAATGCCGGTGAGGCGGCGGTCTGCGTGCGCGAGGCGGCCCCCGGGTCATTTTTCCTCGAAACCGATGCGCCCTATCTCGCGCCGGTCCCGCACCGCGGCCAGCGCTGCGAACCCGCCATGCTGGCGGATACCGCCGCTTTCATAGCCGGGGCGCGTGGGATCGGGCTGGCCGAGCTGGAGGCCGAGACCGAGGCCGCGCTCAGTGCGTTCTTTCCGAGGCTCGCCTGAGCCGCCGGAGCCTTTCGGTCGGGAGTGAGATCGGGACAGGTACACCGTGGGCCCGCCGATCGATGGATCGATGGACAGGTACTCTGTAGGGGTAGTATGTTCGAAAGTACAGTATTCGCCTATTCGGACAGGTATCTTGGGGCTGGGACGCCCGTCGATGGATGGACAGGTACTTTGTGAAGACTGTTCACAAATGTAGTGGACGCCTCCTGGGACAGGTACTCTGTGGATGAGTTCGTCGATGGATGGACAGGTACGCTGCGTGATACTGTAATTAAGAACAGTATTACTCGATTGTGACAGGTATGCTGTGGGTGTTTCTTTCGCTCCTCAACGGAAAAGGCTTTGCGTGAGCCGGTGTGCGGAGCGGGGAGGCGTGCGTTGGAGCCAGGCGCTCAGGAGCTTGGTTTACGGTTGTCCTGACGCTTTTGGTGGCTGGCGGGCCCCCGGGGTTCATCAGGCATTATTCCGTGCCCCGCCGCGCACCGCCTGCCACAGGGCGCGCAGTGGCCAGAACGCGATGCTGAAGACCGAGCCGACCGCCTTGTCGACCAGCCACATCGGCGCGCGCAGGGCGGCGAGCAGCGGGGCGGCGGCCTTTTGCACGGCCGGGGTGCGTGCGTACCAGATGGAGGCGGCGATGATGAGCAGGATGCCGATGAATTTCTGCCAGGTGGTGACGTCGAGGTGGGTGGTCAATTCAAAGACCAGGATCAGGCCGACGTATCCGATGAGGATGAAGGCGGTGGATTCGAGGATCGGGTATTTCTGGATCAACGGGATGCAGAAGCCGGCGACCAGACGCAGAGTGAGAATCCCGATGAACACACCGGTGCAGACGACCCAGATTTCCGGGCTGAGCGCGACCGCGGCCACCACGTTATCGACGCTCAGGCTCAGGTCCATGATCTCGATGGAAAGCACGGTGGCCCAGAACCCTCGGCCGGCCAGACTGGCGGCGGCGTGGCCGGCGCCCTCGTCCTCGATGGCCCGGTGCTCGGCGAAGTGGCGGCACATCAGGTAGATGAGGTAGCCGGCACCGGCGATTTTCAGCCATGGATTGGCGATGATGAACGACGCGAAGGCGAGGGCCAGCCCGCGGAAGACGTAGGCGCCAATGATCCCCCAGCGGAGCGCCTGTTGCTTCTGCTTTCCCGGCAGGTGGTTGGCCATGGCGGCGATGCCGAGCGCGTTGTCCACGCTCAGCAGCCCCTCTATGATGATGAGCGAAAGAATGACGGGCAGCGCGTTGATGACATCGGCCAGCGACGGCCAGGTCACCGCGAGCATCGGGTCGGAAAGGATCATCATGCACGGTGCTGGTAGAAAGCGATGCTGCCACTGGCAAACGGTTTTTCGGCTGGGTGTTGGGACACCAACGGGAAGCCATTCCCGGACGGTTTGAGCCCTTTTCCCACCGCGCCGGTTCCGACGGGTGTCGGTGGTCTGGTCTTGCCACGCGGCGGCGTGATCCCTTAGCCTGCGCCCCATGACGATGGAAAACCCCTTGAAACCCTCGCCGGCGGTGGCGCAGCGGCTGATGTCTCTGGACGCCCTGCGGGGGTTCGACATGTTCTGGATACTGGGGATGGAGGAACTGGCGGCGGCGGTGGGGCATGCGTCAGCGGCGCCTTGGGCTCAGTTTTTCGCCAGCCAGCTCAGCCATGTGTCCTGGGCGGGTTTTCATTTTCTGGATCTGATTTTCCCGTTGTTTGTTTTTATTGCCGGGGTCTCCTCGGTATTTTCGCTGGAGAAGTCGTTGGCGGTGCGGGGGCGGGCGGGCACGTTCCGGAAGCTGCTGGTCCGGGCGGTGGTGCTGTATGCGCTCGGGCTGTGGTGTTACGGCGGGATCAGCAAGGGGGTGGACGAGATCCGGTGGCTCGGGGTGCTGCAGCGCATTGCCATTGCCGGGCTGGCGGCCGGGGCCGCCTATCTGTTTCTCGGGCGGCGGGCGCGCTGGGGGCTGTGTGCCGGGTTGCTGGTCGGGTACTGGGCGTTGATGACATTTGTCCCGGTCCCCGGAGGCGCGGCCGGCGACTTCACCGAAGGCCGGAACCTCGCGAACTGGATCGATTCGAAGTACCTCCCCGGCTTCAAATGGAACGGCGACCACGATCCGGAAGGTCTCCTGAGCACGCTGCCGGCGGTGGCCAGTGCGCTGCTCGGGGTGTTTGCCGGGGAGTGGTTGCGGCGGAGTGACCGTACCGGCGAGCGCAAGGCGGTCGGGTTGCTGGTGGCGGGAGTCGTGCTCACGGCCGCCGGCTGGCTCTGGCACCTGCAGTTTCCGGTGATCAAGAACCTGTGGACGTCGTCATTCGTGCTGGTGGCGGGCGGTTACAGCTGCCTGCTGCTGGCGGCGTTCTACTGGGTGATTGACGTGTCCGGCATCAAAGGTTGGGCCACTCCCTTTGTGTGGGTCGGCATGAATCCGATCACGCTTTATCTGACTCATTATTTCGTGAAATACGAAGATGTGGCGAAGCGGCTCGGGGGCGGGCCGGTGGCCGGGTCGCTCGGGCACTGGGCCGAAGCCTGGATCGCCCTCCTGGTGGTGCTGCTCAGTCTGTTGCTGGCGTGGTTTTTGTATTCGCGGCGGGTTTTTCTGCGGGTCTAGGAGCGGCGGCGGGGGAGGGCTTGCCAAATGCCGGGGACGCGACAACATGCGCGTCCGCTTCATCCCATCATGTACCGCACTCATCATTGCCACGCGCTGCGTCCGACCCATCTCGGTGAAACCGTCACCCTGGCGGGATGGGTGCATTCGACCCGTGACCACGGCGGGGTAATCTTCATTGATTTGCGGGACCGGGAAGGGTTGACGCAGGTGGTTTTCCGGCCGGAGGAGAATGCCGGGGTGGCGCAGATGAGCCATGGGTTGCGCGACGAGGACGTCGTCCAGGTGACCGGGCGGGTGGCCAAGCGGTTGGCCGGCACGGAGAACCCGCGCCTGGCCACCGGCGAGATCGAAGTCGTGGCCAGCGGTCTGGTGGTACTCAACAAGGCGGATGTGCTGCCATTCCCGCTCGACCGCGAGCTCTCCAACGAAGACCTGCGGATGAAATACCGGTACCTCGACCTGCGGCGCCCGCGGTTGAACCGGAACCTGCGGCTGCGCCACGCCGTGACCACGGCGGCGCGGAACTACCTTGATGCCGCCGGCTTCATCGAGGTCGAGACCCCGATCCTTTCGAACCCGACGCCGGAAGGGGCGCGGGACTTTCTGGTGCCGGCGCGGCTGGTGCCGGGGCATTTTTTCGCGCTGCCGCAGGCGCCGCAGCAGTACAAGCAGTTGCTGCAGGTGGCCGGTCTGGAAAAGTATTTTCAGATTGCCCGGTGTTTCCGCGACGAGGACCTGCGGGCCGACCGCCAGCCGGAGTTCACGCAGATCGACCTGGAGGCGTCCTTTGTGACTGCGGAGGACATTTACCGTCTGGTTGAGGGGTTGCTGGCGGCGATGTTCCGGGCGGGAACCGGGGTTGAGGTGCCGGTGCCGTTTCCGCGGATGACGTATCGCGAAGCGATGGACCGTTTCGGTTCGGACAAGCCGGACACGCGCTACGGGATTGAGATCACGGACATGGCGGAGGTGTTTGGGCGGACCGAGTTCAAGATTTTCCGGGGCACCCTGGATGGTGGCGGGGTGGTGCGGGCGCTCAATGCCAAGGGGTTTGCCGGGATCACCACCGGCCAGATGATCAGGCTCAACGAAATTGCCATCCAGGCGGGCATGAAGGTCAAGCAGCTCGCCTTCATCAAGGTCGAGGGCGGCGAATACAAGA
>JALRGF010000218.1 GCA_023253495.1 Verrucomicrobiales bacterium | reverse complement strand
GGCAGCGGGCGGAAGGGCAGTGCGAGCTGGCGTGCGCGCTCGAGGATGCGCTTGCTGTTGCCGCCGCCCAGGCCGAGGCGCTGGGCCATGGCGCCCAGGCGTGCTGCGAGGCTGTTGCTGTGTTCGAGCGGACTGCTCATGGCCGGCGGCACCCTGCTGGCCCTCGGCATCGTTTTCCTGTTTCTGCCGGCCGCGCTCCGGCCGTGGGCGCCGCTGCGGCCGCCGGGTGCCGCAGACGGCGAAGAGGCTCCGCGCGGGCTGGCGGCGTGGTTTGCCGGCCGGGCGCTGGCCCGCCCGGGTCTCATCCTCGGGCTGAGCGCGCTGGTCCTCCTCCTCAGCCTCGCCGGCACCTTGCGCCTGACCGCGGAAAACAAATTCACAAGCTACTTCTGGCCGAGCAGCGACGTCTATCAGGGGCTGGAATTCATCGACCGCAACATGGGCGGCACCAGCACCCTCGAGGTGTACCTGCGCAGCCCGCAGGACGGGTATTTCAAATCCCCGGAAGGGGTGGCGGCGGTGGCAGCCGTCGAGTCGTTCTTCGACGGCACGGCCGAGGTCGGCAGTCTGCGCTCGCTGCCCTCGCTGCTGCGCGAGGCACGCAAGACGTTCAAACCCGAATGGTTTCCCAACATGCCCGATGCCACCCTGATCACGCTGCTCCAGGGCATGGCTCCGGAATTGTTCCAGGACATCCTGCTCGATGGCGGGCGCACCGCCAGCCTGCAGATCCGCTTCCAGGAAACCGCGCCCACCCTGAACCGACGCCGCATCATCGACGGCCTGGAAGCACACCTCGCCAGCCTGCAGGCCGGCCCGCTCAGGGAACTGGACCTCGAGACCACCGGGATTTTCGTCCTCTATGCCAACATGCTGGGCAGTCTGATCGAGAGCCAGCGCGACACGCTCGGTTTTGTCATTGGCGCCATTTACCTGATGCTGCTGGTCTTGTTCCGGCGGTTCCGGCTCGCTCTGGTGGTGCTGCTGCCGCAGGCGCTGCCGGCCATCACCATGCTCGGCGTGATGGGCTGGGCGGGGATTCCGCTGGATCTGGTCACCGTCATGATCGCGGCCATCGCCATCGGGGTCGGGGTCGATTCGGCCATCCAGTACACAATGCGCTTCCGCGAGGAATATGCCCGCGACCACGACCTGCGCGCGGCCGTGCGCCGCTCCCATGCCACCGTCGGCCGGGCCATCTGGGTGGCGACAAGCATCATCGTGCTGGGATTCGCCGTGCTGATGACCAGCGACTTTTTCCCCTCCGTGTGGTTCGGTCTGCTGACCGGCCTGGCCATGCTGATGAGCCAGTTCAGCGCGCTGCTCACGCTTCCCTCGTTGTTTCTGTGGCTGGGGCCTCGCTGGCGGCTTTTCGAACCCCGCGGATAAGGCGCACAAATGCGCGCTCCGCACTCCGGTCCGCCGCCTCTCCCTCATAACGCACCCGATAGTGGTACACCGCCACCGGCTCCAGCGTGGCCGGATCCACCACCGGCAAACGCGCCAGCAGCTCGCGCCACGTGTCGCCCGCCCTCGGCGGAAACCCCAGTTGCTCGCACAGGCGGCGGAATTCCCGCACATACGCCGGCGCCGACGGATCGTCGTGCCACGGCGGCGGCGGACCGGCCCAGCCGTCGCCACCCTCGCCAGCCCCCGGGCGCCGCCGCAGCCACCACCACAGCGCCCCGGCCGCCAGCAGCATCAGAACAACCATCACCGCAGCCAGCCACGGCGGCCGCTGGCGGACCAGCGCCCGCACCCGCTCGATCACATTCCGCGGCTCCCCGACCACCGCCGCGCCCGCACCTTCCCCAACCCCGCCGGACGCCGCCCGCTCGCCGGCCCCGGACGGGTCACGCTCCGCCACACCCCCGTCACCCGACGGCGGGGGCGGCACCGCCCCCGGAGATTCCTCCCCGGGCGCCACTCGCTGAACATCCAGCGGACGCGCCAGCCGCACACTGGCCGGCGGCAGCACCGCCACAAAAACCAATCCCGCCAGCCCGGCCAGCGCCAGCCACCACGGCCACACCGGCCGCGGCCGCGAAGAGCCGTCGTCCGCCGGACCCGCCGCCGGCTGCCGTCCTTTCCAGCTGCCGACCAGCAGGGCGACCGCCCCCAGGCACACCAGGCACGCGAGCAGGCGGTCAACCACCCGCGGCCACTCGCCCAGATCGCCACGCAGGATGACCGTGGCCAGCGCCAGCAACAGATAAAAAACAACTATGGCCAGCGCGGGATTCATGGCATTTCAACCAGCGATCGGGTCGCGCGGAACGCATGGCGGCGACGCCACTCGCCCACACTCAGGCAGGTCACGCTGACATGCGCCGGCGCCGGCACCAACGCCTGCCAGTGGCGCAACGGAGTGTCGCTCACAATATACACATGGCTCTCCGCCGGCACCGCCTGCAACCGTTCGACCAGTGGACCAAAATCAGTCGTCGGCGTCCATGAGGCGGCAGCCAGTCGCCCGAGCACATCGCCCAGCGCCCCGCCACCCTCCATCCGCAGCGTCCGCCACCCGAGGAAATCCGCCGACAGCGTGGCCGGCACCCCGCCGCCCGCACAGCGCAACAACAGGCCGGTCAGAAGCTCCAGCGCCCCCTCAAACGCATCCGGCATCCGCCGCCCCCCCTCCGGCTGCCACGAATGAAAAAACAACGCATGGCTGGTCGGCAGCCGCTGGTCGTACTCGCGGACCACCAGCCGCTGCGCCCGCACACTGGCCGCCCAATGCACCTGCTTGAGCGGATCCCCGGGCTGGAAATCCCGGATGCCCAGAAAATCACCGCCCCAGTCAGGCTTCGGCTGCCACAACACCCCATCCTCATCATCCAAAACCGCCCGCGGATCGCCAAACTCCGCCGGCAGCACCGGCCGCGGAAACACCGTGACCGGCACCCTGTGCCACCCGTGCTCCCGCACCCGCCACAGCCCGCCCGGAAAAGTCGATCCCATCTCCCATCGGAACACCGGGTTCACCCCGCGCTTCCGCAACCGCACCTGACCCGAAAGTTCCCGCACTTCGCCCGGTCGCAACGCGCGCGCCGCCACCCCCTCCCCCACCGAACCCAGAAATTCATCCGCCAACTCCACCGCCCACGCCCCACCCCGCCGCGCCGGACCACGCAGGCGCACCGAAACCGGAATCCACTCGCCCACAAACGCCCGCTCCGGCCCGGATCGCTCAACCCCGATACCGTCCAGATTCTCCCGCGCCAACCACCACGCCACCCCCACACACCCCGCCAGAAACAACCCGATATGCACCAGCGCCACCTCATGC
>JALRGF010000217.1 GCA_023253495.1 Verrucomicrobiales bacterium | reverse complement strand
CCTTGAGCCGGGCGGCCAGCCCGGCCGCCCTCAACTGCCATCCGGCACCCGCCCGCGACGCCACCGCGCATGGATCAGGCTGACCGTGGCCACGGCTGCCAGCGCCTGCCAGAACCAGAAAGCCGGCGCGATGGCGCGGGCGGCGGCCAGCGGCAGGTCGACCGTGGGCAGCACTTCCTGGCTGGCGAAGACCGGCCCGGCGAACGGCGACATCGCAATGATCCAGAGACCGGCGGTGAGCAGCCGGTCGCTGGCCGCCGCAAGCGTGGCCCCGGCCATGATCGGAATCACCCCGAGGAAAATGACCGCCAGAAAAACACGCCGCACCCCCCAGCCTTCGAGCAGCGCGTGAAACGACAGGGTGGCAGTGACCAGGACCAGCGCGAAGGACCAGGGTGCGTGCGTCGGCAGGGCGTGGCCGGCGTACCACGACGACGCCATCAGGGCGCGCGCGAACAGAAACCAGCTGGCGGACGCACCCAGCGCCATGGCGAGCACGAACCAGACCCCGCCGGCCTCGTCCGAGAACCGCGGCGGCCGCGCCAGCCCGAGTTTCCGCGCCCGCCGCCGCCCGCGCACCTGGCCGTCAAGACTCGGCGTGATGATCGAGGTGAGCACGAGCACGAGCGCCAGCGCGACCAGCCCGTAGAGGCCGATCATGATCATGCCTTCGGTGATCGACGGCGTCCACCCGCGGGCATTGAAGATCCGGCGCTGGAGTTCGCGCGACGGAAAGATCAGGCCCGGTGCGATGAGCGGCAGGGCGTTGCCCAGCAGCATGATCTGCGACCAGACGAGCAGACCGACCGCCCACCGCTTGCCCAGCAGATGCGACTCCGACTGCCGCCAGCGCCGCCACAGCATCACCAGGAACGTCAGGATCAGTCCGGCCTGCGCGAACAGCGTGAAGATCGTTTCCGAAAGACTCAGCCCGAAAAAGCGCACCGCGGGCGCCAGGCTCTGCACTTTCTCCAGCACCCCGCCGGCCGAGCGCGGCATAAAATGCTTCATCTGCTCCTCAAAAACCGGCCAGATCGTGAAGTACTGGAAAGTGGTCAGCCCGAACTTCGCCACCTGCGGCATGACCGTGTACAAGCCGAAAACAATGGCGATCGAAACCAGAAATGCCCATCGGCGGTTCCGGATCACCGTGCCGGCGACCAGGCCGGTCAGATGATAAAGCAACGTGGACGTCAGCAGGACCAGATACACCGACCCCCACGCCGAAAACGGAACCTGCCCGCGCCACAACCCCCATGCGGTGAACGGCAGCGTGCTGGCAAACAGCACGTATTCCCGCAGCGGCAGCCCGAACAGGTACCCCAGCACCTTGGTCAGCGGCGTGAGCGGCGTCAGACGCTGGTAGTCCAGCACTCCCTCGTCCGCCTCCCCGGTCATCCCGCCGGCCACCTGCCCGGTGCCGAGGAAAAACAGAATGAGCGCCTGCAGCACCATCAGCGGCAGCAGCGGGACCCGCTCGGCATCGACCACCTCCATGCCGCTCCGGTAAAGCGCCAGCGTGCGGGTGCCGAAAAACACAAACCCCGCGACCATCACGGCGAGGATCAGACCGACCGCCAGCGCCTGCGGGCGCAACCGCGAGCGCGCGTAGCGACGGAAAACCGGATTGGCCGGGATGTTCCAGGGGGCCTTTTCTTTCATGGGTTCAGAGTGCCTTCAGCCACCTCCACGAGGATGTCTTCGAACGACGATTTCTGCTCCTCAAACGACGAAAGCCGGAACCCTCCGCCGACCAGACCCGCGATCAATGCCGCCTGTTCGTCCTGGCTGCCGCTGAACCGGAACGAAATCCGGTGGCCGTGGACCCGCGGCTCACCCGCTCCCGCCTGACCGCCGATCCACGCCGCGGCCTCGTCCGCGCGCTCGAGCACCGTCACCGTCAGCGTGCGTTCGGTGCGCCCGAGCACCTGCCGCACCTCGTCGACCGACCCCGAGGCCAGCAGCCGGCCGCGGTTCATCACGCAGAGCGACGTGCACATTTCCGCCAGCTCCCCGAGAATGTGCGAACTGACCATGACCGCCGTGCCTGCGTCGGCGAGCCGGCGCAGCGCGATCCGCAGGCCGCGCCGCGACAGCGGATCCATGCCGCTCGCCGGCTCATCCAGAATCATCACCCGCGGACGGTGCAGAATGGTTTTGGCCAGCACGAGCCGCTGCGTCTGACCGCGCGACAGCGCACGGCAATACGCATCCCGCTTGTCGGTCAACGACACCCCGGCCAGCGCCTCCTCCCAGCACGCCCGCCGCGCCGCCGCCGACCCCAACCCGTGCGCGTCCGCAAAAAGATCGAGAAACTCCCACACCTTGAGGTCCGACGGCACCGGCGCGAGGTCGGGCATGTAGCCGAGCACGCGGCGGGCCGCGCGCGGGTCTTCGAGGATGTCGATGCCGGCCAGCCGCACTTCGCCGTAGGTCGGCTCCATCAGGGTGGCGAGCACGCGGAAGGTGCTTGTCTTGCCCGCTCCGTTCGGCCCGACCAGCCCGAAAACTTCGCCGGCCGGCACGCTCAGCGAGACGTCATCAACCGCCACAAAGTCCCCGTAATCGACCCGCAGATCGGAGATTTCGATGGCGGGGGGGCCGGGGGGCGTGGGGGATGCAGTCATCGCGGGGACGCTTGACGCGCCGGGGTTGAGGAAAGCCGCGGTTTTTCGCCGTGACAAGCGCCGTCCGTGGAGGACAGAAAGGCATTGCGGAAATTTCTTCCGCGCGTTCACCCCACCGCCCCATGCGCGCCCCGATGTTTCTTGTGCTCGGCCTCCTTGTCGGGGCGGTCGGCGCCACCCTGTTCGTGCGCAGCCTGCCGCCGCCGGCCGGCACCGAAGCCGAAAAAATTGCCGAACTCGAACGCGTGGTGGCGCGCGACCGTCTGCGGATCGCCAGCCTGGAGGCGACCGAAGCGAATGCCGCGGCCCGCCTCGAACGCCTCGCCGCCACCGGCCGGCGGTCGATCCTGCAGGATCTGAAGGACGGCCGCCCGGTGGATCTGAACGACCTGTTCAACACCGCCAAACCCTTCCTCCACGAATTCGCGCCGCTGCTCGACCGCATGAGCCGGCGCGATCAGAAACGCCGGATCGAACACACCGTCGCCGACCTCGCCGAACGCCATGGGCTCAACGCCAGCCAGAAGGAAGAACTGAAACAATGGCTGGAAGCCCGCGCCGAGGAGCAGGCCGGCCGGATTCAGGAAGTGACCGGCCGCGCCGACAGCACGCTGGCCGACTATGCCCGGGCGATGCGTGACTTCCAACCGCTGGAAGGTGTGGACGCGTTCATGGAGGGGGCGTTGCAGGGCGAGGCGCTCGACCGGTACCGCCGCGAGCGGCTGGAGGAACGCGCCAACCGGGTGCAGTACGAGGCCGAGCAGCGCGTCAATCAGCTTGCTGCCGTGGTGGCGCTCGACGACACCCAGCAGGACCAGGTTTTCGCGCTGATGGCGCGCGGGTCGCGCGACTTTGATCCGTCGATGCAGTTCGAGGGGCTGGGTGACGACCGGGCCGCCCTGTCCCCGGGCCAGTCGCGTGACGACGCCATCATGGCGGTGCTGCGGCCGGAGCAGCGGGCGCAGTACGAGGCGCACCGGGTGCAGCGGCGGCAGGAGGCCGAAGCGGAGGCGGCCGAGATCGGCCTCAAGCTGCCGGATGACTGGGACGTCTTCGAGTGGTGAGCGGCGAGGTGCCGCTGGCGCGGAGGCGGGAGGCACGATAATGTGCGCCCATGAAAACCGCTGCTCTGTGTCTCGTCGCGGCCCTCGGGTCGTCGCCCTTTTCCATGCGTGCCGCCGGGGAAAGCGGATGGATCACGTTGTTTGACGGCACCTCGCTCGACGGGTGGCATGTCAGCGCGAAAACCGGGCACTCGGGGGCGAGCGGCCACAAAACCGGGGGCAAATGGGAAATTGTCGACGGCGCCATCACCGGCTCACAGGACATCCCGGGCAATGGCGGCATCATCATCACCGATGAGAAGTTCGGCGACTTCGAGGTGAAGCTCGAGATGAAAAACGATTTCGGGCCGGACAGCGGGTTGTTTCTGCGCAGCACCGAGGACGGCAAGGCGTGGCAGGCCATGATCGATTACCACGCTGACGGCAACCTCATGGGGATTTACGGCGAGGGGCTGGGCGGGCAGCCGCATGTGCGGAATTACAATTTCACCGACAAGGTGACGGAAATCGTCGCCAAAAACACGGGAGAACCGCCGGTCGCGCTGCCGGTCCTGCCCGAGGCGTGGCCGCACTTCTGGCGCGCCGACCAGTGGAACGAACTGCGCGCCCGCATCGTCGGCAATCCACCCCACATCACCACCTGGATCAACGGCGTGAAAATCATGGAATGGCAGGAAAAGGAAGTCCGCCACCCGGACACCGGCGGCATCGCCCTCCAGGTCCACGGCGGCGGCGACCACACCCGGGAATTCGTCCGCTACCGCAATGTGCAGGTGAAAAAACTCGATGGGAAATCGGCTTCGGCCGCGCCGGCAGCCGCACCGTCCGCCGCGCCGTCACCTTCCGCCGCACCTGCGCCTTCAGGCCCCGGTGCGCCGGGTGACCGGGCATCGGCCGTGGCGGCCACCGCGGAGGCGATTACCGCGGAGACCGGCGTGGCATCGGTCGCCGCGGCCGCGCGGTGATCGTGGCCCCGTGAGGTACCGGCGCTTCCCGGCATGAATGCCCGCGTATCGGACCGCCCCGTCGGGCTGGAGGGGCACGTGATCGACGCGCCGGAGTGGGGCCGTCTGCGCTCGTGGCCGGAGGGCGCCGTGGTCATCGAGGCCGGCCGCATCGCGGCGGTCGGGGCGCGGGAAGATCTGCGTCGCGACTGGCCGCAGGCCGGGTGGTGTGCGTGGGCGCCGGGCGTGCGACCGGTGATCATGCCCGGGTTGGTCGATGCGCACGCGCATGTGCCGCAGTACCCGGTGGTGGCGCGGCGGGAAAGCGGACTGTTGCCGTGGCTTGAGCGTCATGTTTTTCCGACCGAAGTGCGGTTCCGGGCCGGGCGCGCCGGGTTGTGCGGGGAACTGGAGGCGTTTTTTGCCGCGCTGGCCGCCCACGGCACGACCACGGCGATGCTTTATGCG